>NZ_FMXF01000008.1:0-194900 GCF_900103435.1 Sinorhizobium sp. NFACC03 | reverse complement strand
GTAAAGACCGTAACCCGTGGGACCGGCCTCGTAGCAAAAGTGGAGCTTGGCTCCACGCTTGGAAAGCTTATTGATCATCGATGCCACTGACGCCGGCTCCGAGGAGATGTCGCCGAAAAACCGCACCTCGCCGTTGCACTCCATCGGCAATGGCCACTGAAATCTTCAACTTCGACGTATCCAAGCCGATGAAAATTACGCTATTTTCTTTCATGGTTCGCCCTCGCTTAAGCGTGGGGCTCGGCTCCGGCCTATCCAGAGCAACCCCCGACTTCAGCTTACTGCGGGGGCGGGCCACCTTCACCCCGCGAACATACGGTCTAAGCCGCCTTCGAAACGGCAAGCCGGCAAAGCCAACAGGCACCCGCATTCCGCAAACGGCACAGAATCGCGCCGGAAGCGCCGCGGCTTTCTGCAAACCGCTTGAAATCGCCGACGAACGGCAATCGACATCGGCGCCCGCTTGAACCATAAAAATGGAATGAAACCAGAGGATGAAGCCAAATTAGTGGACGAAAGCGCCTATATCGGTAGCATGCGGCGCGCGACGCTCTGGCTCGGTTTTCTCTACTGGTTCGTGGAATTTCTCATCAGCAGTATCCTGTGGGGTATACTCGGGATCGATCCGATCGTGTCGGCCCCCGGCAAATTGCTGCTGATGTCCTGTGGCATGGTTCTTTCCTACGGTATCGCGGCGACGATGTTTCGCGTCAGGCACCGACACATGGCCACCAAGATCGTCGTTGGATTCTCGACCTCTCTCATTGCCGCCTTTGCCAATACCGGCATTGACTTCCTGCTCTATGTTTTATTCGTGCGTCCCGACCCGATCGCGGTCGACTGGACGAATACCGGTTACACGCTCGTCTACAGCATGGCGACCTTCGTCGGGTGGTCGTTCTTCTTCGTCGCGCTGCTCTACAGCTTCGAGCTGCGTGAGCGCGAACGGCGACTGGCGATCTCGCGCGAGGAAGCATTGGCCGCGCAAATGCGCGCGCTGCGATACCAGGTCAATCCGCATTTCCTGTTCAATACGCTGAACTCCATCACCGGGCTGATCGAGGAAGGGCAGACCGTTGCCGCGACCCGCATGGTGATGTCGCTTTCCAACTTTCTGCGTACGACCCTGGAGCTCGATCCTTTGCACGACGTGAGGCTTGCGGATGAACTGGCCTTGCAAGCCGGCTACCTTCACATCGAAGGCGAGCGCTATTCCGACCGGATGAAACTCAGGATGGACATTGCCAGCGGCCTGGAAGAGGCACTGGTGCCAAGCCTGATCCTGCAGCCCCTGGTCGAGAACGCGGTCAAACACGGCGTTGGCCGCTCGCCTGAACAGGTCGAGATCGTCATCAGCGCCGCCAAGGTCGGTCAGTCGCTCGAGATTGCCGTCGAGAACGATATCGCCGAGGAGACCGATAGTGGGCGGCGCCAGTCCTCCGGCACTGGGATCGGCCTCAAGAATGTCGCCGATCGCGTCCAGGCGCGGTTTCCGGGGGTCGGGGCCTGTGTATCCGGGCTCGTGACGCCCAGGCGTTTCAGAGCCGCAATTACAATGCCCCTGAGGCTTGCATGAACGAAATCCAGACAATCTCCCTTTCGATCCTCATCATCGACGATGAACCGCTCGCCAGACGCCGCTTGCTGCGCCTGCTCGGCGCGATGCCAGGGGTCGAGGTCTTGGGGACGGCCGGCAATGTCCAGCAGGCCTGCAGTCTCATCGCCGAGCTGCAGCCGGACGTGATCCTGCTCGATATCCAGATGCCTGGCGGCACCGGCTTCGACATCCTGGAGCAAGTGGGCAGCAACGCGCCCGCGGTCGTCTTCGTGACCGCCTTCGATCACTATGCGCTTCGCGCCTTCGAGGCGGCTGCCGTCGACTATGTCACCAAGCCGATCGAGGCGAACCGCCTGCGCACCGCAATCGAGCGGGCACGCGTGGCGATCGCGGCACGAACGAGCACCGAACGTGTGGTGGAACTCAACGAAACCGTGCGGGCGCTGCGACAGGCGCTGCGCAAACATGAAACCCAGTCGGCCGATCTCTGGATCAAATCCCGCGGAGAATTCGTTCGGATCGCGCTCGACCGGGTCGTGCGTTTCCAGGCGGAGCGCGATTATGTCCGCATCCACATCGAAGGCCGGTCCTATCTGCATCACGAAAGCCTGGCTTCGCTTGAACGCCGGCTCGACCCGGCAGAGTTTCTGCGGCTTCACCGCAGCTCGATCGTGCGCCGCGACTGTATCGTGGGGCTGAAGCAGGCCCCCTTCGCAGCCCTCATCGCCCTTCTCTCCGACGGCAGCGAAATTCGCGTCGGGCGAACCTATGCGCGCCATATCCGGCCGACCACGTGCGAGCGCCCGCAAGCGGACTGAGGGCCGAAACCGGGGCCATGGATCGGCTTTAGCGCAAGACGCCGCGCAGCCGCGGCACCGCAAAATCCACGAAGGCCCTGAGCTTCATCGGCACGAGGCCCTGCGGGAGATAGACCAGCTGGACCGGAAGCGGCGGGTGTTCGAACGCCTCCAGCAACGGAACGAGCAACCCTTCCGAGACGGGACGCGCTACCTGATAGGAAAGCACCCGCGTCAGGCCAAGGCCGGAGATGGCGGCATCGACGGCCGATTCCGCCGTGTTGACGATCAACCGCGACCGGATCGGCGCCGCCAGTTCGCGTCCATCGTCGAGGAAGCGCCAGACATGGGCGGCCGTGACGTTTTCGAAGGTGATGCAGTCGTGATCGGCGAGTTCGTTCGGATGCCCGGGCGCGCCGTGCTGCGCGACATAGCCGGGACTTGCATAGACCACGCGGCGGACTGAGCCGAGCCTGGTCGCCACCAGGTTGCTGTCGGGAAGGTTGCCGATCCGAAGTGCCAAGTCGATATGGTCGTCAACGAGATTGGCAAACCGGTCACCCAGCGCCAGCCGCATATCGATCTCAGGATGAGCCTTCAGGAAGTCCACGACGACGGGAAGAACGTGCAGGCGACCGAAGACGATCGGGGCAGAGATCGTCAGGTCGCCCTTGACCGCGCTGTATTCGCCGGCGGCCACCCTTTCCGCCTCCTCGACCCGCGCCAGGATCTCCTTGGCGGCCTCGACATAGGAGCGGCCGGTTTCGGTCAAGAGGATCTTGCGGTTCGTGCGAGTGATGAGCTGGGCGCCCAGATGCGCCTCAAGCTCCGAGACCTTCCGGCTGACTGTGGCAAGCGGCATCTTGAGCTGCCGTGAGGCAGCCGACAGGCTGCCGCTGTCGATGACGGCGAGCAGAACCCCCATGGCGTCGAGGCGATCCATCTTTCCTTCCAAAAAACGGGAATCAGTCTATCGTTCCCGCAGTCTACTGCCAAAAAATGGAAAGTCATAGATTGATCTCGAAGGCGGTTCATCCCGAACCGTCGGAGGGCCGCGACGGTTCTCATGCTCTTCGAGGGACATCTCCCATGAAACTCTATCGCCATCCGCTGTCCGGCCATTCGCACCGGGCTCAGCTCTTCCTGTCGCTGCTCGGCGTACCGCACGAACTGGTCGACGTCGATCTCAAGGCCCGGGCGCACAAGGAGCCGGAGTTCCTGAAGCTCAACCCGTTCGGCCAGGTTCCGGTCCTCGATGACGACGGCACCGTCGTTGCCGACTCCAACGCCATCCTCGTCTATCTCGCCAAGAAGCTCGGCCGCATCGATTGGCTGCCGGAAGATCCGGCTTTGGCCGCCAGGGTGCAGAAGTGGCTTTCAATTGCTGCCGGCGACATCGCCTTCGGTCCGGCGGCTGCCCGGCTCGTCACCGTGTTCGGTGCCAATCTGCGGGCGGAAGAGGCTATCGCCCGGGCCCATCGCGTGCTGGCGCAGATCGATGCGGAACTGAGCGGCCGCGACTTCCTGCTCGGCGCCCGGCCGACCATCGCCGACGTTTCCCTCTACAGCTACGTTTCTGCCGCACCCGAGGGTAATGTGGATCTATCCGACTACCCGCAAGTCCGGGCCTGGCTTGCCCGCATCGAGCGCCTGCCCGGCTTCGTCGGCTTTGAAAAGACGGCCGTCGGCCTCGCCGCCTGACGAACTGGCCCGGGGCGGTCACACTGCCCCGGGCCTCACCCCAACGAGGTTTCAGATCATGCCGGACAATGCACAACAGAAACGGCCGGACTCTCCCTGGCACGAAGGCGAACTCACCATCCAGCGCAGCATCGGCGTCGTCGAGCGCATGGATGCGACGGGGCGCAATTTCGTCCGCAGCTTCATGCCCGAGCAGCACCAGCAGTTTTTCCCGATGCTGCCCTTCGCCGTCTTCGGCGCAGTCGATGCGCAGGGTGACGTCTGGGCGACGATGCGCGCCGCGGCCCCCGGCTTCATGCAGGCGCCCGACGCCTGGAACCTCGACGTACGGCTGCCCCGTGATCCAGATGATCCGGCGGATGCCGGCATGGGCGATGCACATTCGATCGGCATGCTCGGCATCCAGCTCGAAACCCGGCGCCGGAACCGGCTCAACGGCGCGATCCTGCGCGACGGCGACGACGGTTTCACCATTCGCGTGCGCCAGAGCTTCGGCAACTGCCCGCAATATATCCAGCTCCGGCAGTTCTCCTTTTCCCGCGATCCATATGTACCGGCATCGGAACGGCCGATCCGTTACGCGGCCCTCGACGATCGCGCCCGGGCGATCATCGCCAATGCCGACACCTTCTTCGTCGCCTCCTATGTCGACCGCGATACCGGCGAGCGGCAGGTCGATGTCTCCCATCGCGGCGGAAAGGCTGGCTTCGTTGAGCTCGGCGAAGATGACGTTCTGACGATCCCCGACTTCTCCGGCAACCTGTTCTTCAACACGCTCGGCAACTTCATGGTCAATCCGCGCGCCGGCCTGCTGTTCGTCGACTTTGCGACCGGCGACATGCTGCAGATGACCGGCAGCGCCGAGGTCATCCTGTCGTCGCCCGAAGTCGCCGCCTTTCAAGGCGCAGAACGCCTGTGGCGGTTCCGTCCCCAACAGATCGTTTATCGCCAGGACGGCCTGCCGATTCGCTGGGCCTTCGAGGATGGCGGTTGGTCGCCCAGCCTGCTGACAACGGGTGACTGGGAACAGGCGAAGGTGCACCTGCAGGCCGCGGCCCTTGCCGAGGAGTGGCGCCCATTCCGCGTGGCGCGCGTCGAAGAGGAAAGCACGACGATCCGCTCGCTCTACCTCGTGCCGGACGATGGCGTCGGTCTCATGGCTCACCAGGCCGGCCAGCACCTGCCGATTCGGGTGAGGATAGACGCGGACGGCAAGGCACTTGTCAGAAGCTACACGCTCTCTTCCGCCCCGACCGACGCCTTCTATCGCATCAGTGTCAAGAATGACGGCACCGTCTCGCAATACCTGCACGGGCTGAAACCCGGCGACCGGATCGAGGCGCGCGCGCCGGCCGGCAGCTTCACGATCGATGGCACCGAGCGGCGACCGGCCGTGCTGATCGGCGCCGGCGTCGGCATCACGCCGATGGTCGCCATGTTGCAGCACATCGTCCACGAGGGGCGCCGCAAGCGCCGCACGCGCCCAACCTGGCTTTTCCAGGCCGCTCGGTCCCGAAACGAACGCGCCTTCGAGCGGGAGATTGCCGCTCTGGTCGAGGAAGGCCAGGGCAACATCCGCCTCATACGCGCGCTCAGCCAGCCGGAGACCGCGACCGAAGGGCAGGACTATGACGTCGGCGGCCGGATCGATATCAGCCACCTCAAGTCCACCCTGCCCTTCGACGACTACGACTTCTATCTCTGCGGCCCGGCGGCTTTCACGCAGTCGCTCTATGACGGATTGCGCGGGCTTAATGTGGCCGATGCCCGCATCCATGCGGAGGCCTTCGGGCTCTCGTCGCTGACGCGGCGGCCGGATGGCGGTGCTGGGCCGATCATGCCACCGGCCGCCAGCGCTCCCGTGCACGTCGTCTTCGCGAAATCCGCCAAGGAGACCCGTTGGCAGCCGGGCGACGGCAACCTGCTCGATCTCGCCGAAGCGCGCGGGCTGACGCCCGAGTTCGGTTGCCGCAACGGCAGTTGCGGCTCCTGCAGAACGCCGGTGCTCGAGGGGAAGGTGACCTACCCGTCGCTGCCCTCCTTCCCGGTGGCAGAGGGCGAGGCGCTGATCTGCTGCGCCGTTCCGGCGGAAGGCGAGGAACGTAAACTGCATCTTTCGCTCTGAGCTCTGGTTCGGCTATTGATGATGCACCACATCATCAGGCAGTCGACGTCGACCGAGCGGGATGCGCCATGAACGACCAACAGATACGCGATATCGTGCTCTGGCTTTCCGAACAGGGCCTGAAAGGCCTGGAAGAGCCGGAGTTGTTTGCCGGCTTCTGCGAGCAATGCCGCGCAGCCGGCCTGGATCTGGCCCGCGCGCTTGGGCTGATCGATACATTGCATCCGGAATTTGAGGGCCGCGCCTTCCAGTGGAACGACGAGAGCGAGGTCACGCCCGAAGTCATCCAGTACGGCTCGACGACCACCGGCGAAGCGCTGCTGAACTGGCAGAACTCGATCTTCTACCACATGCTTCGCGACCGAGCGGCAGAGCGCCGCATCCGGCTCTCAGCCGATGAAGGCACCACCTACAACATAATCGACAAGCTGAAGGATGAAGGTCACACCGACTGCATCAGCATGATTCACCATTTCACCGACCAGGGCCGTGTCGGCGAGATGGACTGTTTCTATTCCTATTGGACGACGCGACGCGAAAGCGGTTTCAGTGACGATGATGTCGCCGCACTGAGAATCCTGCTGCCGACCCTTGCGCTGGCCGTGAAGGCCGGCTCATGCGTGCGCATCATCAGCACGCTCGCAGACGTCTATCTCGGCGCCGACGCCGGTCAGCGCGTCGTCAAGGGCAGCATTGCCCGCGGCTCGGCGGAACGTATCGAAACGGTCATGTGGTTCTCGGATCTGCGCGGCTACACGCGCATCTCGGACACCGCCGCCCCCGACGAGATCATCCCGCTCCTCAACGACTATTCGGGCACGGTAATCACCGCCGTTCACGACCACGGCGGCAGCGTGCTGAAGCTCATCGGCGACGGCGTGCTTGCGATATTCAACGCCGACGATCCGGCAATCGCCTGCGCCAACGCGATTGCGGCGGAACGGCAGCTGCGCCGCATGCTGGCCGAGCTCAACGCACGCCGGCAAGAGGAGGGCAAGCCGACGACCGACGTCTATCTCGGCCTCCATATCGGCGAGGTCTTCTACGGCAATATCGGCAGCCAGACGCGGCTTGATTTCACCGTCGTCGGCCCCGCCGTCAACGAAGTGAGCCGCATTTCGTCGATGTGCCGTTCGGTGGAGCGGCACATGATCATGTCCTCTGATTTCGTCGAGGCCTGCCCGCCGGAACATCAGGTTCATGCGGTGTCGCTGGGTCGTTTCGCGCTGCGCGGCATCGCCCGGGCAAAGGAACTGTTCACCTGGGATCCGGAGCTGCCGGTGAATTGAAAAGGCGCCGTTACTGGCTCATCGCGCCCTGAGAGACGCGCGAGAGGTGGCGGTGCTGCAGTTCGGCCTGAACCTCACCCTGGAAGTCCATCACCTGCCGGCGCACTTCGTCTTCCGAGCAGCCGCAGGCAAAAAGTTCGTCGGCAAGGGCGCGGCACCGGCGGCGCCAGAATTGCAGCGCTTCGGCGCCATGCAGGTCTTCGAGCTCGGCGGCAGCGGTGCGGATGGCGGTCAATCTCCTCGCCACTGGAAACGGAACGATCGTACCTACGTCGGATTCCGTGGCTTTCACTGATTGATTGCCTGCCATCGTCTCATTCGCCCCCTGGAACTTCGTGCGTTGACGCGAACGCTTGAAGACGCCCTACGCTTGTCGATATCGAGCACCTCAGATGCCTCCGATGTCCCCAATCGAAGGCGAAGCACTCTGGTGATTCCTGTTCTACGAAGCTTATGGTTAACGTTTCCTTCCTGCCGACGCCGCCAAGTGCGGATTGATCCTCTGCGAGACGGAAGATGTCGACCCCGTCAAACACACGACACGGTTTTCGGCTTTTCTGGGTTGGTTTCCGGCACAAAACATGACATTGGAAATCATATTTCTGCTGACCCTCGGTCGCCGCCCCCCAGTGAGTGCACCTGCATGTTGAAGCGTTTCTTCGCGTTTTACCGCCCCTATCGCGGCCTGTTCATTCTCGACTTCTCCTGCGCCGTATTGTCCGGCCTGCTCGAACTCGGTTTCCCGATCGCGGTGAAGCTGTTCGTCGACCAGCTTTTGCCGAGCCAGCAATGGACGCTGATCCTCCTGTCCTCGGCCGGCCTTCTGCTGGTCTATCTGCTCAACACCGGCCTGATGGCGACAGTTACCTATTGGGGTCACATGCTCGGCATCAACATCGAGACGGACATGCGGCGGATGGCCTTCGACCATCTGCAGAAGCTCTCCTTCTCGTTCTTCGACAACCAGAAGACCGGCCATTTGGTCGGACGCCTGACGAAGGACCTCGAGGAAATCGGCGAAGTCGCCCACCACGGGCCGGAGGACCTGTTCATAGCGATCATGACCTTCATCGGCGCTCTGTTGCTGATGCTGATGGTGCATTGGCAGCTAGCGCTGATCACGGCCGCCGTGGTGCCGATGACCGCCTGGGTCACCAGCCGCTATGGTGGGCGGATGACCCGAAACTTCCGCAGCCTCTATGGCCGTGTCGGCGACTTCAACGCCCGCATCGAGGAGAATGTCGGCGGCATGCGGGTGGTGCAGGCCTTCGCCAACGAAGCCCATGAGCGCAGCCTGTTCGAGACCGACAACCAGAACTATCGCCGCACCAAGCTCGAAGCCTATCGCATCATGGCCGCGAGCACGTCGCTCAGCTACATGAGCATGCGGCTGACGCAGCTGATCGTCATGATCACCGGCTGCTACTTCGTGCTGACGGGCGAACTGACGAATGGCGGCTTCGTCAGCTTCCTGCTGCTGGTCGGCGTGTTCTTCCGCCCGGTCGAGAAGATCAATTCCGTCATCGAGACCTACCCCAAGGGCATTGCCGGCTTCAAACGCTTCCTCGAACTCATGGAAACCGAACCCGATATCGAGGACCGGCCGGGTGCTGCCGACGTCTCCGGCCTGAAGGGCGACATCACCTATCGCGGCGTCTCGTTCGGCTATAGCGCCGAGAAGCCGATCATCCAGAACATCGACCTGACGATCCATGCCGGCGAGACGATCGCCTTCGTCGGCCCCTCGGGCGCCGGCAAGACGACGATCTGCTCGCTGCTGCCGCGCTTCTACGAGGTCAGCGAGGGTTCGATCACCGTCGACGGTATCGACATCCGTGGCATCACGCTCTCGTCGCTGCGCGGCCAGATCGGCATCGTGCAGCAGGATGTCTTCCTCTTTGCCGGCAGCATCCGCGACAACATCGCCTATGGGCGGCTTGGCGCGAGTGAAGCGGACATCCTGGATGCCGCGCGGCGCGCCAAGCTCGACGGCATGATCCAGGCATTGCCGGACGGCATGGACACGGTGATCGGCGAGCGCGGCGTCAAGCTTTCCGGCGGGCAGAAGCAGAGGCTGGCGATTGCCCGCATGTTCCTGAAGAACCCGGCGATCCTCATCCTCGACGAGGCGACCTCAGCGCTCGACACCGAAACGGAAAGGGCGATCCAGCAGTCGCTGGCCGAACTTTCCAAGGGCAGGACGACGCTGATCATCGCGCATCGGCTGGCAACGATCCGCGATGCGGACCGCATCGTCGTCGTCGACGGCAGCGGCATTCGCGAACAGGGGCGGCATGAAACGCTGCTCGCCGCCAAGGGCGCCTATAGCCGCCTCTATCACGCCCAGGCAGGCGCCGGCTGACAAAGCCGCGGAGCTGCAGGCATTGCATGCGGAAGGAGGGGGCGATACGAACGGAACACAACGTCCCCTACCCTGCGTCCCATAGACCTTCAGCGCCATGAACACTCCTGATCTTTCCGTCCTTGAACGTGCCCTCGCAGCCTTGCCGCAGCACTACCCCGGACCGGGCGGCGTTGCCGGTGTGGTCAGAGATGGCAAGGTCCTCTTTCGCCACGCCTGGGGCTATGCCGGCCTGACGGCCCGCAAGCCGATGACGATGGCGACGCGGATACCGATCTGCTCGATCACCAAGCATCTGACCTGCGCCGTTCTGCTGGATACGGTCGGCGATCCCGAGAAGCTCGATCGGGCGCTCGACGTCTATCTCCCCTTGCTCGAAGGCAAGCGCCCGACCGCTGCCCATCTCTGTCACAACCAGTCCGGACTTCGCGACTACTGGGCATTGACGGTGCTGCAGGGCGCCAGCCACGACGGCGTCTTCCGCCGCGAGGATGCACGCCCGCTGCTCTCCAAGGCGCGCTCGACACACTTCGAGCCCGGCACTCGCTATTCCTATTCCAATGGCAATTTCCGCATTCTCGCCGATCTCATCGAGGAGCATACCGGCCGCTCGATGGCGGAACTCTATCAGCGCTCCGTCTTTGGCCCCGCGGCCATGCAGACCGCCGCCCTGACACCGGATACGAGCCTGCCGCCGGACGGCGTCGTCGGTTACGAGGGCAACGAGACAACAGGCTATTTCGAGGCGCTGAACCGCATCTACTGGGCCGGTGACGCCGGTGTTTCCGCCTCGCTCGACGATATGCTTGCCTGGGAGTGTTTTATCGACAGGACGCGTGACGATGCGGACGGGCTCTACCGGCGCCTTTCTGCACCGCAGACCTATGCCGATGGCCGCCCGGCACCCTACGGCTTCGGCCTCGCACACGAGACGATCGGCGATGCCGTCATCAGCGGCCATGGCGGTGCGCTTCGCGGTTTTCGCTGCCGCAGGCTCTACGCGCCGGCCGAGCGCCTCTCTGTCGTGGTGATGTTCAATCACGAAGGCGATGCCCATGCGGCGGCGGTCGCGCTGATGAAGATCGCCCTCGGCCACGAGGATACCGAGACCACATCCGGAAGCTGGGACGCCAAGGGCACCGGCAACTATCTGGATGCCGAAACGGGCCTCGCCCTTGTCACCAGGCCCAGCGGATCGTCCCGCGTCGAACTGCAGTTTGCTACCTCTCCCGAAACGCTTTCCGTCAGCGCCGACGGCAGCGCCGGTTCGGCCGCAGTGACCCTGACAGCACAAGGCGCCTCGCTTCGCATGGAGCGGCCTCGCGAAAATCTGACGGTGAGCGCTGACCGCGTTTCCGGCACGGCACTTCCCGATATCGCCGGTCGCTATCACTCAGTTGAACTCGACGCCCATCTCGACATCGCTTCCACCAATGGTGTCTTCTACGGTGGCTTCGACGGTTCGCTCGGGACCGGCGCGATGCACGCCATGCGACCGCTGGCCGAAGACGTCTGGCTTCTTCGCTGCAAGCGCTCGATGGATGCACCGGCACCGGGAGACTGGACCGTGCTTGTCCGACGCGACCAGCAAGGCAACGTGGCCGGCCTCACCATCGGCTGCTGGCTCGCCCGACGGATCGACTACACGAAGATCGGCTGACGCCGCGGTCGAAGCGACCGGATATTTTAAACAGGGGTACGGCAGCGGGCCGCACACGACCAGGAACCGGAAGATCACAGCGTGAAGCAGAAGCGACCGACAGCCGCTCGAGAAACCGGACGCCACGCCGGGGCCGATGCCGGCAAGCGCGTGACGGTTGCCCGCGCACTTTCCAAGCTCGGCTATTGTTCGCGCACGCAGGCCGAAAAGCTCGTGCTCGAAGGGCGCGTCAGCGTCGGCGGACGCAAGATCACGGACCTTTCACACTGGGTCGCCGTCGACAAGGATCGCATCACGGTCGACGGCAAGCCGGTGCTTGCCGAAAAGAAGATCTATCTGATGCTGAACAAACCGCGTGGACTGGTCACGACCCGCCACGACCCGGAAGGCCGGCCGACCGTGTTCGATTGCCTGAGGGATATAGACACCTCTTTCCTGTCCCCGGTCGGTCGCCTCGACAAGGCGAGCGAAGGACTTCTGCTCTTCACCAACGACACGGTACTCGCCCAGCGCCTGCTTGATCCTGAAACTCATCTCGGCAAGGTCTACCACGTGCAGATCGCCGGGCAGATCGGTGACGACCAACTCAAGCAGATGGTTGCCGGCATCGAGGAAGGCGGCGAAACCTTGCACGCAGCGCGGGCCGTCCAGCTCAGGGGCGGCGACAAGAACACGTGGATCGAAGTCGAGCTGGAAGAGGGGCGCAACCGCCAGATCCGCCGCATGCTCGATGCGCTCGGCTTCGAGGTGTTGCGCCTGCTGCGGGTTTCAATCGGGACGATCGCTCTTGGCGATTTGCCGAAGGGGACGAGCCGCAGCCTGACCCCTGAGGAAATCGCCTATCTGAGGCGACGCACGGGTCTTTGACGGCAGACGACAGACCTCAGTTTCCAAAACGGGCCCTTGCCACACGCATTATCTCCGCAAAACGCGGCAGTGAACGCAGGCTGTCCAGGTCGTTGTCGTTTTCCATCCATACCAACAATTCGGGGCTCATCTTCGGCGTGATACGCTCAAGCGCGTCCAGGGCCGCTTCGGCGTCACCACTGATCGCCCAGGCACAAACCAGATTTGCCTGCAGCTGGATATTGTCGGGCTCAAGCAGACTGGCGCGCGATGCCCATTCGTTGGCCCTCTCGCGATCGCCAAGGAGGGCGAGGATGCCGGCGCCATGCCCGATCGCACCGCTGTGATCCGGCTCAGCAGCGACGATGCGCTCGATCCGGGCCAAGGCACGGCGACAGGCCTCAAGTGCCGCCTGCGCGTCGCCCTTGCCCTGGTAACATTGAATAGCCATGGCGGCGGCGTTGTAGTCCGCGGGGGCCAGCGCCGCGGCCCGCTCAAAGTGGCGTATGGCGTCGTCATAGCGACGCCGCATGATGAAGGTTCGACCGGCGGCGAGATTGGTGGCGTAGTCGTCGGGCTCGAGCTGCAGGGCAATAGCACATTGCCCCTCCGCCTCCTCGAACTGTCCTCGATATAGAAATAGCAGCGCCTTTGCGGCATGGGCGCTGGCGAGACCGGAATCGAGTTCGAGGGCGCGGTCGATTTCCAGCTCGCCTGTTTCCCCACCTCCGACGCTGCGCCGCAGCCGGTTGAGCGTTTCGCCAAGAAGGGCCCAAGCCCGTGCATTGCCGGGCTCCAGCTCGGTCACGCGACGGCAGAGCCGGATGATCAGCGGCAGATGTCGCTCGGAACCGGTGATGTTGTATTCGCGCGCCAGGAGAAACAGCTTGTAGGCTTCCGGATCGGTCGGCGCTTTGCGCTCCAATGCCTGGCGCTCCGCAGGTAGGAGCTGAAGCCGGAGCGCCTCGACGACGGCACTTGCCAGGTCTGACTGCAGCCGCAACACGTCCTTGATCTCTCGGTCGAAGCGCTCGGCCCAGACGGTCGCCTCGTTTGCGCCATCGATCAGCTGCGCAGCCAGTCGCATTCGGTCACCGGCCTTACGCACGCTGCCTTCGAGGATGTAGGCGACGTTCAGCTGGTGTGCGACGATCCGCGCACTCTGCGCCTTCATGCCGAAGGAGGTCGCCCGCGAAATGACCGAGAGCGGCGAAAGCTTGCTGAGGTCGATGATGATGTCTTCGGTAACGCCGGCACTGAAATAGTCCTGCTCCGGATCGCCGCTCATATTGGTGAAGGGCAGGACACAGATGCCGATCCGTTCGCGCTTGCCACCGGTCTCTGGCGGCCCGCCAGGGTGGATGGCGAAGGCGCGGACGGCGCGCTCGATGTTCTTGAGCGACATCGGCCCGAGGTCTTCCAGGGCAAGGCTCAGCTTTCTGGCGACGTGCTCGCGGACAGCTTCGGAGAGGATGATCCCACCGGGCTCGGCGAGAGCTTGCAGCCGTGCGGCGATGTTGACCCCTTCCCCATAGAGATCACCATCTTCGGCGATCACATCACCCAGGTTGAGCCCCATGCGAAAGCGGAGTGAAGGGTCGGTTGCCGCGGCCACGCTCTGAAGCGCCATTGCGCATAGGGTCGCATCGACCGCACTCGCAAACTCGATCAGGGCGCCGTCACCCATCAGCTTGACGATCCGGCCATGGTGCCGCACCAGCGTCGGATCGAATGCCGCAAAGGCCGCCTTGACGCGGGCAAGCGTACCGGCCTCGTCGCGTCCCATCAGCTTGCTATAGCCGGCGATATCGATACAGAGAACAGCGGCCAGTTTGCGCATCCAACCATTCCCATGGGCGAGCGCTCACTGTGAAGCTTTAGCCTCCCCGAGGTCAGTCCAACACACCCAGGCATAAGAAACAAGCGAAGACACCTGATCGCCCCTGAACTCAAGGGCGCGGTACCACGCCGCCCTTGATGGGTGGAAATCCACCCACACGATTGGCCGCATGTTTCCAAATCCACCCAAATCAGCGCCCGCGCCCGACAAATACGCGCCGTCACCCCGCTAACCCGTTGTCTGCTCTACGATTGCGTTTGCAAATGGGGGCACCCAGGACCGGCGCGGGAGGAAACCTTGCCGGCTGGCCGATATTTCATCCGGGAGGAAGAGATGAAGACCCTGAATGCCCTGCTCGGCGCTGTTGCCGCCCTGTCGCTTTTCGCCGTTTCCGCCAATGCGCAAACCTATCCCGAACGCTCGATCACCATGGTCGTGCCGTTCTCGGCCGGTGGCCCTACGGATACCGTCGCGCGTCTTGTGGCTGAATCCATGTCCAAGGATCTCGGTCAGCAGATCATCGTCGAGAACGTCGGCGGCGCCGGCGGGACGCTTGGCGCCGGCCGCGTCGCCCAGGCCGATCCGGATGGCTACACCGTGCTTCTGCATCATATCGGCATGGCGACCAGCGCCACGCTCTACCGCAAGCTTGCCTATGATACGCTGAACTCCTTCGAATATGTCGGCCTCGTTACCGAAGTGCCGATGACCATCGTCGCCCGCAAGGATCTGGAGCCGGCCGACCTCAAGGGTCTCGTCGAGTACGTCAAGGCGAACAAGGACACCGTCACCGTCGCCAATGCCGGTATCGGCGCCGCCTCGCATCTCTGCGGCATGATGTTCATGAGCGCCATCGAGACACCGCTGACGACCGTGCCTTATAAGGGCACCGGCCCGGCCATGACCGATCTTCTCGGCGGCCAGGTCGACATCATGTGCGACCAGACCACCAACACCACGAAGCAGATCCAGGGCGGCACGATCAAGGCCTATGCGGTCACCTCACCGGAACGCCTCAAGGTCTTCCCCGATCTGCCGACGACCGCCGAAGGCGGCCTACCGAACCTTCAGGTCGGCATCTGGCACGGTATCTACGCCCCGAAGGGCACGCCCGCCGAAGTGACCGAACGCCTGTCGAAATCGCTGCAGGTCGCGCTCAAGGATCCGAACGTCGTCGCCCGCTTCGGCGAACTCGGCACCGAACCCTCCTCCGACGCCGATGCGACCCCGGCCGCGCTGAAGGCAAAGCTTGAGAGCGAAATCGCCCGCTGGAAGCCGGTGATCGAAGCAGCCGGCCAGTACGCCGACTGATCCATGGCTCGTCGCGCCGCGTCCCGGTTCACCCCGGAGCGCGGCGCCTCTGGCATTGGGGAAGCTGCGACGGTGCCCGGAGAGGGGTCAAATGCCGTCAACCGCTGTTGACAGCTGTCAACGTGCGTCGCCCAATGCGCGAACCCGGCGTGACGCCGGCAATGCCAATGCGGGAGGCGGTCAGGAAAGCCTCGGCCGGCTGCCCCGCTCAGAACATATGGGGACACGATGAAATCACTCTCCTTCGACACCACCAATGCGCTCTGCGGCGGGATATTGACAGCGGTCGGGCTGTTCTTCACCTGGCAGGCCTTCAATCTCGAGCTTGGCACCGCCTTTCGCATGGGCCCCGGCTACTTCCCGCTGGTGCTCGCGATCATCCTGACGCTGCTCGGCATCGTGATCCTCGTGCAGTCCACCCGCGTCCAAGGCGAGCCCATCGGCCCGATCGCGCTGCGCGGCATGGCCTTCATCCTGCCGGCACCCATCTTCTTCGGCCTGACAGTCCGTGGCCTCGGCTTCGTGCCGGCGCTGTTCTTCACCGCGCTGATCGCCTGCTTCGCATCGGGCCGGATGAAACCGCTCATGGCGCTGGCGCTTTCACTGGCGCTGACCGCCTTCTCGGTCGCGGTGTTCAGCTATGGCCTCGGCCTGCCCTTCCAGCGCTTCGGCCCCTGGGTCCAGTTTTAGGAGACGCGCGATGGAACTCTTCAGCAATCTTGCGCTCGGTTTCGCAACCGCGGCCTCCCCTGCCAATCTGCTCTTCTGCCTGATCGGCGTTTTGCTCGGCACCTTGATCGGCGTGCTTCCGGGCATTGGCGCCACGGCGACCATCGCCATGCTGCTGCCGATCACCTTCCAGCTCGAACCGGTCTCGTCGCTGATCATGCTCGCCGGCATCTACTACGGCGCCCAATATGGCGGCTCTACCACCGCCATCCTGATCAACATGCCAGGCGAATCCTCCTCGGCGGTTACCGCGATCGACGGCCACCAGATGGCCCGCAAAGGCCGTGCTGGTGCGGCACTCGCCATTGCAGCGCTCGGCTCATTCTTCGCCGGCACCGTTTCGACGTTCCTCGTCGCAGTCTTCGCGCCGCCGTTGACCGAGATCGCTCTGAAATTCGGCGCGGCCGAATATTTCTCGCTGATGATCGTCGGCCTCGTCTCATCGATCGCGCTCGCCCATGGATCGATCACCAAGGCTTTGGCCATGGTGGCGCTGGGCCTGCTGCTTGGGTTGGTCGGCACCGACATCTATTCCGGCACGCCGCGTTTCACGCTTGGCATCCGGGAGTATGCTGACGGGCTGAACTTCGTCGCGCTCGCCGTCGGTGTCTTCGGCATCGCCGAAATCCTGCGCAACCTCGAAAGCGAACGCACACGCGAAGTGCTGATGGCCAAGGTCACCGACCTGATGCCGACGCGGGATGACTTCAAGCGCATGTTCGGACCGGTCGTGCGCGGCACCATCATCGGCTCGGCGCTCGGCATTCTGCCCGGCGGCGGCGCGATCCTTGCTGCTTTCGCCTCCTATACGGTGGAAAAGCGCGTCTCGGACCGTCCTGAAGAGTTCGGCCATGGCGCCATCGCCGGCGTCGCCGGTCCGGAAAGCGCCAACAATGCCGGTGCGCAGACCTCGTTCATCCCGCTGCTCACCCTTGGCATTCCGGCCAACCCGGTCATGGCACTGATGATCGGAGCGATGATCATCCAGGGGATCGTGCCCGGTCCGAACGTGGCGTCCGAGCAACCCGCGCTCTTCTGGGGCATTATCGCCTCGATGTGGATCGGCAACCTGATGCTGGTGGTTCTCAACCTGCCGTTGATCGGGCTCTGGGTGAAACTGCTCAAGATCCCCTATTACGTGCTGTTCCCGATCATCATGGCGTTCTGCTCGATCGGCGTCTACAGCGTCAACGCGAACGTCTATGACCTCTATGCCGTCGCCTTCTTCGGCCTCGTCGGTTACCTGCTGTTGAAGCTGCGCTGCGAACCGGCGCCGCTGCTGCTCGGCTTCGTGCTCGGGCCGCTGCTTGAGGAGAACCTTCGCCGCGCCATGATCCTGTCGCGCGGCGATGCGACGACCTTCGTCACCCGACCGATCAGCGCGATCCTGCTTCTGATCGCCGCATTGGTGCTCATCGTCGTATTCCTGCCGAGCGTGAAGGCCAAGCGGCAGCAGGTCTTTGTCGAGGAGGATTGATCACTGCCAGCCATTTTCTCGACAATAGTTATATAAATCAATATCTTAAGACGCCGCGCCTCCAACCGGACGCGCGGCGTTCCCTTGACTGCGGCATTCTGCCCCTGCGCGGTTTGCCACATTGAGCTTTGTCAAGCCGCTCGCCTATCTCTCACTCATCGAAGAAAGAGACGAGGACGAAGCCGAGCAATGACACGCCGCACGAAATCAAGATGGGACAAGACCCTGCGCACCCTGTGCGCCGTGGCTCTTTTCCTGCTGGGTTTCGCCCATCTCGGCCTTGCCTTCGCCGCCCCAATCTCGCCAGCCGATTACGCGCTCTACGCGCTTCCCGACGGATCACTGCCGGATTTCTGTCAAACCCGCATTGACGCCGACGGGAAGGAAAAGCCGGCGCAGAAACATGTCTGCAGTGCCTGCCGGTTCTTCTGGGCGCTGCTAACGCCACCGGATGACACCGTCGGCGAGCGCCTGCAAGGTAGCCTTGCGCCCACGGCTGCGGTGACCGCCGTACAGCCGCCAACACAGGTTCATTCGCCGAACTCCAGTCCGCGCGGACCGCCCCAAAACATCATCTGGCTTTGAAACCGCGTTGACAGCTGTCAACGCCCTCCTTCGATGTCGGATGGCAGCGAGGCGTCGTGCCTCCTTGTTATCCGCAATGCGGACATATCCCATGCCCGAAACCCAATCCACAGTCGCGCCCTCCGCGGCCCCTCCCCTTGCGTCCTTGGGCAGACCGCCGCGTCTTCCCGCCCGCAGCCGTGTGGTCGGTGAAAACTTCACACTGCTTTTTGAAGGTGGCCGCAACCGCTCGCTCTTTCGCGTGCTCGACGGTTGTATCGTCCTCTCTCAACTGCTTGACGACGGCCGCAGGCAAATCACCGATGTGCTCGGTCCCGGCCGGCTTTTCGGTTTCACAATCGATGGACGCAACACCGCCACGGCGGAAACCTTGAGCATCGCGCGTATCGAATCCCTGGGCGATGCCGAACTTCACGCAACCAATCCGGCTGTTGCCAGCGAGTTGAAGACGACGCTGCATCGGCTGCAGACGCATGCCACCCTGCTTGGTCGCAAGACCGCGAGCGAGAAGGTGGCAAGTGCCTTGGTCGAGCTGTCGCGTCTGTTCAATCGCAGCGGCGTCCCTGCCCGACTGAGCTTCCACCTGCGTCTCACCCGGGCAGATCTTGCCGACTGGCTCGGCCTTACCGTCGAGACCGTCAGCCGCTGTCTCAATCGCTTCAAGCGCGAAGGCCTGATCGATTTCAGCCATCCGAAGACCATGCGCGTGCTCGATCCCGAACGCCTCGAAGCCGCAGCGGGCCTCACCCGCCAGCGGCCGGCCCGCAGCGCCCATCCCCAGAACTGAAGATCTCCGAACAGTCCATCCCCACCCGGACTGCCCCAGAAAAGGAAGAACAATGATTGCCAGACTTGTCTACAACGTGCCGGTGTTCGGCTGGATGCTGAGGGAAGCCATGCAGGGATCGCAGACGGCAAAAGTCCTGTTTGTGATCAACTGCGCATTAATCTGGCTGCTCGCGATCGTCGCCTTCGGCTACCCGGCGATCATCATTCCGGCGTTGGTTCTTGTACCAGTCGTTTTCGTGCTCCTGATCCTGATCACAATGGGCTAATGCTAAAGCCTACCGCGCTGAAGTGCACAGCGGTTTTGCGATAACGACATGCGAAATACCAAAAGCTTAAAGCGCAAGGAGCTAATCTGAACGATCGCGACGCGCTCTAGGTCCTCCCTTGGGCGCCCAGCGCATGGGCTAAAGCACACCCCAGCCGCGGTAGCGTCCGCGGCCGGTCATTTCGCGGATGCCAAGTTCCCGCACGAGGTTCAACGCACCACGCGGCGTCACGCCGACATGCTGCGCGACGAGCGTGGCTGAAACGATCGGTCGCGACAGCACCAACTCGATCAGCGCCGGCAGGCTGCTGTTGGAGCGCCGATCGCGGATGCGCATCTCCATCTGGGTCTTGGCCAGCGAAAGGCGGTCGAGTTCCTTGAGACCCAGATCCGCGGTCACCGTCATCGCTTCCAAGAAAGCGCTCCATCGTGTCACTGGATCTTGCGAGCGCCGTCGTTCGTGACGGACGAGCTTTTGTCCGGCGTTGAAGGAGAGGAGATGCGAGGTAACCTTGCCGCGTGATCTCAGATAGGCGCCAACGAGCAGTGAACCCATCCAGTGTTGGCGGCGCAGCGGCTCGATCCGCTCCCAGGCATCGAAGAGCAGCGCGGCGCCAAGGCTGGCCGGCAACTGATCCACTGTCGCGACCACCTGGCGCCATTCGTCGATACGTGCGTCTTCGTCCCATTCCTCGTCAAAGAGCAGGCCCAGCTGTCCCATGGGCTCCTGTGCGGTCACACGTGCCGCGCGCTCAGCGACTTCGAGTGTATCCTTGTCGTGCGCTTCCAGCAGCTGCTGTGACCGAGCGATCGCCGCATCGATGGCCGCGAACTCGGCAGCCATCGGATTGCCGTCCTCCTCGTCGTCCGCCTCAAGATGACGGTCATTGCCAGTGGCACTCGATTGCAGCTCCAGCCCTGTGTCCGCAGGCGTACCGCCGGCATTCACCGGTGCAAGCTGTTCGCCTCGAAGGGCGGCGAGACCCTGAGGCGAAAGCGCCCATGCGGGTTCGGCCAGCCAGATGCGCCGCCGCGCGCGTATAACCGAATGGGCAATCGTCAATTCATGCGTCGGGGCACGCGCGTCCATATGGGCATCATGCAACACGAGATCCTCGACATGGACGAGTTCACCGGCAACCCATAGGGCAGCCGCAGCGTCGAAGAAGTGGCCACGCTCGCGGAAGCCGTCTTCGACCGCATGGCGGTTTGTTCGCTCGTCCAGTCGCGCCAAACCATCTTCTGCCGAAATCAGCAGTGGAAGCAGTGTCGGATGATAGGGATCGGGGATCTGGTATCGCATTTCAAACTAAGAGTGCCAGTGTCGAAATGGAACGTAACACGATATTCATTTCCGTCACAGATGCGCGGTATCGCAAGGCAATTTGAAAGAGCGCACCGGCGTTGCGCCGGTATAGCGTAGCCTCCGCGATGGACTTGCTCAATCGTTCGCCGATTGGAGCTTGCACGACAAGGCCTCGAACTCTGGTGGCAATTACCGTCGGCTTGCATTGGGCTAAGCGCATCGACTGTTGACAGCTGTCAACGCGCTACGAAGCGATGAGCCGGAAACTCCATCTGGAGAAATCCGCGGAACACTTCAAATGGTTCTCTCGGGAATGATCAAACGATCATCCAGTTCTCCGGGGCAGGGCGGGGCCAGAGGTTTGCCGGGTTGGCTATCGCTTCCATGATCGTCTGCGCTGCCCGCTCCGGCGTTTCTGTGTTTGAAACCACCCGCCCGAGCTTATGCAGGCTCTGCTCGATCGCCTCGTACCAGCGCACGACAGCATGCCCCATCCGTTCGCGCCCGACACGGTTCGCTTCCCGATCAATGACACGATCGATTGGCGCCCAAAGCGTGAAGACAGAGACCGGCGTTTCATGAGGGAGCCCGCTGCAAAACAGATCAAACTCTCGGCGTCGTCAAATACATAATCGAAGCAGATCCTGGTGGCACCAATGGCCAGATAGGCAGCGGCGAGTGCAGCGCAAGCCATGTATGTCGAACCGGGTCCCAGGGAATTTCGAACATCTTCCGGGGCGAAGTGGCGCAAAGCGTCGCCCGCGATGTTGATCGCACCGGGATGGCTCCGCGCCAGAACCCGACTTACCGTCGTCTTGCCAACGCCGGCCGGCCCGTTGATAACCACGATATGAGACCTTGGCCAAGTCCCTCGGCTGATTCGTGCCCCAACATTGTTGCCGGAAGTGGAGTGCGGGACCAAGGGCTGAACTCAGCACTCCATCTTGAGAGCAGGCGGCTACATCGCTCTTTTATCCACGGAGATTGCTGGCTGAATTTCTGGCAGTCCTCGTTCCCGTCCGCCTCGAATTGCTCTTTGCCCTCACGTCCAGCCCGCTCCGTTGACAGCTGTCAACATGAGTCGCGCGCACGACGAAGCTCAAGGTCCCGGCGCCCTTCGAGCCCCACTAACGTTCGAAACCTAACCAGTGGAGGCGTCTTCGCAGGCAGCTGTTTCCAATCGTAGAGAGCCATCGGTAAAACCCGCGCTAGCGGATCATCCGGCCATTCCCAAAGCCGTCCGGGCGACGGAAGCAAACGCCCCTTTTCTTTCCAAAAGGGACAAAAACAACAATGTTATCGAGGAGATGGCGGGAGACTCAAATTGAATCCTGAGCACTACAATATCCCAAAGATATCAACGAATCCCTGCACGCCCAGTTTCCCGCATTTGGTTGCCTTATACAAGCTCGCTTCGATCGGCGAGAGAAGTAACGGCTACATCAGAACATCGCACTCAGCTGCCTTCAATTGGCTGTCCTCCATTCATCCAACGACCGAAGCCTGGGCGCGTAGCCGTGCCGACAGCATCGCCGAGACAGCGAAGGATTGGCTCTTCGCGCGGCGCGTCAGGTCACGCAGATAGGCGCCGGCGGAATGAATGTGCTCAGCCCGCTCCAGAAGGCACGCAAGCACGGTGGCGGTCGTTTCCGGCCCGAGAGTGGCGCAGGCATCGTTGTAGGCGTCAGGGCTGATCCCAAGCATGTTTTTGACGACTGTGGCGGCTGTCAGGAGATCGCGCCAGTTGTCGATACGACCGGATGGGCCGTAGTCGCGGATTTGCGGGCAGGCCTTCAATACGAGTGGCAGCGGCGCAGCACGGTTGAGGGGAGGGGTTACCGGGGGATGCGAACGACGTTCCGGCGGCAGCGAAGCTTCGATATTTGCAGATAGACCACTCGCATTTTGGCCGACCGGCAGCACTTCCGTCGAAGCTTTGCGCGAAAATTCCACCCCAAGTCTTTCATCAGCCGGTTCAGATTCAGAAAGATAATCGGATTCTGAATTCTGTATGTGCCGCTCATTTTGGCGTTCATTGGCAGCCGTATTTTGTGTTTTCAGTAGATTTTCCAGACGATTAGTCAGCTCGTCTTGCAGCAGGGCAAGAACAGGGAGGAGGCGCTCGATTTCGACGATGGAGGGCTTGCGCGGGAGGGACATAGAGACGGCCTGGCAGCGCGCTTCGGCCTCTTCAGCGTAGGCGATATCAGATGGGCGCAACAGATCGACCAGCTTTGCAACGTCACGGCGGCAGAGGCTCATGCGTTCGCGCATCATCTGAAGATAACGCCGGTCGGCTTCCAGACGAGCAGCCTCAGCTTCGAACTCGGCCGAGCGAGAAAGCAACGGTGCAAGGTCGAAGCCGAATGCCTGGCCGATCGCTCCCTTGCGGTCACGGCGTGCATAACGCTTACCGTTGGGGCTGTCGCGGCGGAGAATGAGGCCAGCCTCGACCAGGGTGGCGAGATGCCGCCGGAGCGTCGTCTCGGCCATACCGTGCGTTCTCAGAGAAAGCTGAGCGTTGGAGGGAAACACGACGAGACCGTCGGCTGCCTCGAGTTCCGTCTTCGGGTAGAACGACAGCAATGCGTTCAAGACGGCAAGAGAGCGATCGGAAACGCCAAGGCTCGACTTGGCGGCGCAGATCGTTCGAAACAATTTCCATTTGTCGACCTTGCCTTCGTCGACGGCCGAAGCGCTGGAAAGTTGGTGTGCCAACATCCCAAGCGACATCGCCCGCCGCCCAAAGGGCGTCGTGACAATCCCACAATCCATTTGTCTTCACCTTTTTCAAGGCAAAAGAAATTCGTTCGCCGAAACGACGTTGAAAACTCTTGACACCGATTCGCGGAAATGGGATTCTCTAGTTGCTACACGAGAGAAGGGTTTCCGCAGCGCTAGTCGTTCGGGAGCCTTTTTCTTTTGCTCTGTTTAGTCTCCTGTTTCCTCTTGGTATTCGAGGTACAGAGATTTGAGCCTCTGCCTCACGAAATCTGCAAAGCCCGGGGCCTTCTTCCTGCTGAAGGACAGCGTCGTTTCGCCATCCGTTTCACGGATCCGGACCGGGGTTGTATCGTCTGGCGCCACCCACGAGATGGCTCTGGCGCGCGCCTTGGAGGCGCTCAGGACGGAGCAAAGCGCATCAAAACGCTGATCGCTCCCGACCGCCTGAAATTGTTTGTCTTTGACAAAGACGTCTGCAGCTTCGCCCCTTCCGTCTTGATCGAGCAGCTCGGCGAGCTCGAACCAACGACGCCGACCGATCGTCGGTGCCGGCCCAATCGCCTCGATCAGGGCGGTCGGTAGCCGACGAACGACGGAAATCATCTTCGAAAGTGCCGCCTTGTCGACGCCAAGCGAGGACATGATGATCTCGCGGGAGAAGCCACGATCCTCAAGGCGCTTGGCGAAGAGTGATCGCTCGATGAAGGACAGATCCGTGCGAGTGTTGTTCTCCTGCCCCTGAGAGACGACCAACTGTTCGTCGCTGAGATCGCGGACAACCGCGCGGACCTTGCTGCCAAGCTCGCGTGCAGCTGCCAATCGACGATGACCGTAGGCAACCTGGTAGCGCCCTTCGGCATCCGGATGCGGACGCACGAGGATCGGAACCTGTTGTCCGTGCTCGCGAATCTGTTCTGCGAGAGCGGATTGTGCATCTGCTCCGATCTCGAGACGATCGACGACGAAAGAGGCGTCGATGAGCGCAGGGTCGAGATCGACGATCGTCAGTCCTTCGGCAAGCTGGCGCTCCAATTCCTGAGCGCGCTCAACTTTCTGGGTGATATTCGACAGGGACCGAGTAATGCCGCCGACGGCGCTTACTGGCCGCGTCCCGACACTCAGGCCGGCGATCGGCCGGGCTGTTGCCAGGCGTTCCAGAGCCGTTTCAGCGTCGTTTCTGGCCGTATCGTCCGTAATTCCAATCAGATTCTTACGGGCCATGGATTACTTCCTCCCCCAAACCTGACGGATCAGTTCTTCGATCTCGCCATTGACCTGGTTCAGCGAATCCATGGCGCGGTCGTATGTGCCGCGGACGAATTGCGAGCGTTCGACTTCGTAAAGTGTCTGCTTCGTCACGCCGGCATCGGAGATAGCCGTCGACTTCACCATCGCGTTCTGCAGCATGCGGTTGCCGAAAATGGCGCGCATAAAGCCGGTCATCTGGCTCTGCGGACCGTCATTCGGCTCGAAACGCGTGCCGAGATAGCGCATCCAGTCGTAACTTGTGCGACCTCCGGCCTTCTCGACGACACTCATCAGCTCACTCGTCATCGACAGGAACTGCGACATCGACATGACGTCGAGCATCTGCGGATGCACGGTGATGAGAACGGACGTCGCGGCACAGAGCGCCGACATGGTCAGGAAGCCGAGTTGCGGCGGGCAGTCGATGACGACGATATCGTAGAAACTTTCGATTTCCGCCAATACGTCGCCGATGCGCGCGAAGAAGAGGGTTTCGGCGGCGCCACCTACCATCATTGCCTTCGGCGTCTCATGCTCGAACTCCATGAGCTCGAGATTGCCGGGAATGAGGTGAAGGTTGGCCGTATAGGTCGACCGGACGATGTCCGCGATCGGACGCGGCTCGTCGTAGCGGATCGCCCCGTAAAGCGTTTCGCCCTCACCAACGTCCAATTCCGGCTGGTGGCCGAAGAGGGCGGAGAGCGAAGCCTGTGGATCAAGGTCGATCGCGAGCGTCCGATAGCCGCGGAGGGCCAGATATTGGGCAAGGTGGGCAGATGTCGTCGTCTTCGCCGACCCGCCCTTGAAATTCATGACCGATATGACTTGAAGCTTCTCGTCGCCCCGGCGATGCGGGACGTATTTCCCGGATTTTCCGCCTTCATCGAGAACGCGGCGGATGCGCTCGATGTCCTCAATGGCGTACATGCGCCGACCGTTTGACAAGGGCGCCGGGCCGTGGCCCTCTGAGGCAACCTGTCTCAGATAGCCTTCGCCGATTCCGATAAAGGCGGCGGCTTCGGCAGGGCTGAAGAGGCGCATTGCCTTTTGGGCTTGCGGAGGGAAGATCTTCTTTTGATGCTGCTGCAGCTGATGCGCCAGTTCCAAAGCATCGGCAGCCAGAAGCGTCGGCAGATGCTCCTGTTCGTCGTGACCTTGAATTTTCTGTTGCAACATTGGGTTCCCCGAAAACTGCGCAAAAATCGTCATATCGGAACAATATGCGCAGATGCACTATGCTCCGATTCGGTTCGGTTTTACAAATGCATAGCGATCTATACCCAGGGCGCTGATTTGGCGGCGAATGAACCCGGGATCGCTGCCGGTTGTCCGCGGACAACTGCGACTTCGTGGTGAAGGTTGCCACGGCTCGGCGGGCCATTTCCCGGCCGAGACGAGAAATTCTAAAAGAGTATAGAATTTATAGACTATTGACAGGCGAGCGGATTGTGTCACGATTGTGTTTATCAGAGACGTGACGCGAAGGTTCGCTATGTTCTATCTTGGTGGAATGACCCTCGGCTATCTGGCGCCGCCGCCGCCGAAGGCGACACGGCAGCCACGCGTGGAGGTAGGGACAGCTCCGGTTGAAAAGGCGGACTGCGATGAGTCTGACCGCAATCAGGAATGGGCGCGTGCGTTCCTGACGCCCTGGCATCTCCTTTATTGATCATCAGGCGGCGAGGTGTTTGCCGCTGCAGCTGTTGACACCTGTCAACAGTCAACACAGGTGTATCGCGGCCTCCGCCGCCATGGTGGAAAAGCGCGAAACAGCGAGAGAAGGGCTGTTTCACCGCCGGGAAATGATTAAGTTCGGTGTCATGGACACCAAGCAAGACCGAACCGTTTCGAACGATCAGCCCGACGATAGCCAAGGACAGCCCTTGTCGTTGCATCAGCGTATCCTCGGGGATGTGGAAGGACGCATCCTCTCTGGGGAGTGGCCGCCGGGTCACCGCATTCCATTCGAGCACGAGCTGACTGAACAGTATGACTGCTCGCGAATGACCGTGAACAAGGCGCTGACCGAATTGGTCAAGCGCGGATTGATCGAGCGGCGCCGCAAGTCGGGCAGCTACGTCACCTTTCCGCAGGTGCAGTCGGCCGTCATGGAAATCCATGACGTCAAACTCGAAGTCCAATCTCTGGGGCTCGACTATAGTTTTCAATTGGACGAGCGAAAGGTTCGCAAGGTGGAGAGCCGGGACGTCGAACGCCTGGATCTTCCGACATCGGCCAGACTGCTGGATGTCACGTGCCGGCATTTTGCCGGTGGGCGTCCCTTTTGCTTCGAAGAACGCCTCATCAGCCTAGCGGCGGTGCCCGAGGCGGAGGCGGAATTGTTTGAGACCGCGGCACCCGGTTCGTGGCTGCTAGGCAAGGTGCCGTGGAGTACGGCCGAACACCGTATTCGCGCGGTTGCGGCGAACAAACTGGCGGCGCAGGCGCTCGATATTTCGACCGGCACCGCCTGCCTGGTCATCGAACGCCGCACCTGGAGCGGTCGTGCGCCGGTCACGCATGTGCGGCTGACCTATCCCGGCGATCGCCACGAACTCGTCGCTCAGTTCGCGCCGAGTCCGATCGGATAGCCGGCTAACTCTCCGCAACCGGCTGGCAACATGCCAGTTGTCCGCGGACAACTGGCTATTCTCCAACCACGCGCAAGACAGGGGCCGGGCCGTTACCGGAAAAGGCGAAGACCTCGATCGGCTCGCCAATGCCCCTGACGGGATAGGAGCCGAGATGCTCCATGCTGGATGCGCAACCGGCCAGTTCGACGAAGGCCCGCGACAGAAGCACCGGCCGCTTCGTTTCCTTGGTCAGGCTCTCCAACCGCGAGGCGATGTTGACCGCGGGACCGATCACCGTAAAGTCCAGCCGACGGCGCGAGCCGATATTGCCGTACATCACGTCGCCTACATGGACGCCGATCCCGTAGCCAAGGGGCTCACGGCCTTTTTCGAGGTTGTCCTTGTTGAGGAGAGCGATCGCCGCTTCCGCCTCACGGATCGCCTGCAGCAGGTTTTCGGCAGCATTCGCATTGCTGAGCGGGAAGATCGCCAGTAGCCCATCACCCATGAACTTGAGGATCTCGCCGCCGTATCGCTCGATCGGCTCCGACATGGCGTCGAAATAGCCGTTGAGCAGATCGATCACGTCGTCGCGCGGCCACAGGTCGGAGAGTTTCGTGAAGTCGCGCAGGTCGCAGATCAAAATGGCGGCACCAACGGTAACGCCACTGCCGCGCGTCGTGGCGCCGGCGAGGATCTGTTCACTGGCATGCGGGCCGACATAGGTTTCGAGCAACGTGCGCACGAACCGGTTTTTCAGCCGGATTTCGCTGACGAGGGCCAAGGCGGGTAGAAGATCCGAGAGAAGGCCGACGTGCTCGTCCTCGAAGCCGCCCTCTCGGTCGGTGGTGAAGGTCACGACATGGCGTTTGCCCAGCGTGTGTTCGAGCGGCCACGCAATGTACTCGGTCAGGCCCTCGGCCTTCAAGTCGGCATAAAGCGAGTTTTGAGACTGCTCTTCCGTCAGGGCTTCCAGGTTCGTGCGAACCTCGGTGCCGCCGTTGTTGATCACATAGAGCGGGCTATTGAGGTAGAGTGCGGTGTTTTGGGTCCCATAGTCATAGAGATCGATTTCGGCCTCGGCCAAGCCCTTGCGCCACAGAATGCGAGCACCCAGCCACTGCGGATGGTTGATCCGAAAATGCAACGTTGCGCGTGCAACCGGGACGCCGACCGCCTGTAGCCGTTCGCACATTTCCACGAGGATATTGTCGATGAACCGCTCGTTGCGGGTTTCGATGATCAGCCAGTCGAGCACGCTCCGGCGCCGGGCCGGCCAGCTTTCTCCTTCGATCGAAGGGGAGGGGGCCTGCGAAGACATCTGCATTTGCAATTCTCCATGCTGGTCGAACGCTCAGCCGTTCCTCCGGCGAACGTTCGCGATGTATCGCTGCAAATGTGGAGCATCGGCGGCGCCTTGATAAGGGGGAAGCCGAAAGCTTTTGAGAAAAGGCGGTGTTAAATCCGTTCACGCCGATTGATGCGCCAAGCGGCTCCCGTCGAGAAGCGGCAAGTGCAAGCGGACGCGGGCCCCCTGCCACGGGCCGGCAAGGATGTCGACACGGCCACCATGCAGACGGGCGATCTCCCGTGCCAGATTGAGCCCCAAACCGGCGCCGGTGGAACGTGGACGCAAGCGATAGAAAGGCTCGAATACACGCTCGCGTTCCTCGACAGGAATTCCGGGGCCCTCGTCCTGGATTTCCAACCCGCCCGCGGCATTGACCTGCACGGTGATCGTGCCGGTGCCGCCGCCATGTTCGATGGCGTTGCGCAAGAGATTGGCGACAGCCTGCTCGATCTGGCGTGGCCGAGCGCTGACACGGGCCTCCGGCACCTCGGTTTCGAACGCCAGTTCGTAGCCTGCTTCGAACGCCAACGGCGTAAAGTCGGCGGCGGTGTTTCTCGCAAGGGCAACAAGATCGACCACTTCGAGTGCGCCACCGGCATGCTCGAGCACCTGCCGGTCGAGAAGCTGTTGGGCGAGGTGGGACAGACGCTCGATATCCAGCCTCAGGCGGGCACTTTCCGGGGCTTCCTGCAGAAGTTCGGCACGGGTTCTGAGGATCGCGATCGGGGTGCGCAATTCGTGCGCCGCGTCGGTGAGGAAACGGTTGCGCTGATCATATCCCTCGCCGAGCCGCGCCAGCGCCTTGTTGAAGGCTCGCACCAAGGGGGCGATCTCGGTCGGTACCTGTTCGGTTTCGAGCTGAACCGCGCGATTGTCGATATCGATGCGGCCGGCCTGGTCAGCGGTCGATATGAGGCTCGCCAAGGAACGCCGAACGACGGCCGGTGCCGTCACCAATGTGGTCACGCCCATGACCAGAACGATCGGCAGCAGCAAGCAGAGGATGAGCAGCGCGATCATCGGTACGACCTCGGTCCAGGTCGTCGTGCCGTCGAGGTCGCGTGCCATGTCGACATTGACGCTGATCTGCACGTCCAGCGGGCCATCGTCGCGCCGCGAAGCAACGGTCGAGGTGATGATTTGAACGCGGCCGGCGTCTGTGTCGGCGTTGTGGAGGACCGCGTCCGGCAGCGTTCCGCCATCATCGAAGAGCAGCTTCGCACCTTCCACACGTCGGAGCAGGGCGCCACCGCTTTCGCCATAGGGAGGAGGAACGTTTCCCTGTCGGAGAACCTGACCGGCGTCGTCGCGGACGATGAACCAGAGATTGGGGTGGGCCTGGCGTAGCTCGCGCAGCTCTTCGGTCTCACGGACCATCAACGCGCCGCTCGCATCGCGCCCGACGGCGCGGTCGAGAACATCCACCGCCGCTTCATTGTCGACGAGGAGGCGCGGCTGGACGATGAACAATGCCACGAAAAGCAGGCCGATAAAGACAAACAGCGTTGCCGCCTGTAGCAGAATGAGGCGGCGCACGAGCACCCATTGCAGCGAGCGGGGCCGAGCTTTCGTCATGTCGTTGCGCGCAGGAGATAGCCGAGGTTGCGGATGGCCCGGATCTCGACGCCGGCTCCGACATCATCGAGCTTCCGGCGCAGGCGCGACAGATGCGAGTCGAGCGCATTGGACTCGATCTCGTCTTCCATGGCGTAGACCGATTCCTCCAATGTCGCCCTGAGCACGGTTCGGCCCGGTCGACGCATCAAGGCTTCGAGCGCAAGACGTTCTCTGCGCAGGAGATCGAGCGGCTTGTCGTCCACGGCCGCTTCGCGGTGATGGAAGTCGTAGATCAGGCGTCCGACCTTGGTCTGTTCGGCTTTCAATGAGACGGGGCGGCGGGCGAGTGCCCGCAGCCGGGCCATCAGTTCTTCGACGGCAAACGGCTTGGACAGATAGTCGTCGGCACCGGCATCGAGCCCGGCGACGCGGTCGTTGATCGACCCCAAAGCCGTCAGCATCAATACGGGCGCGCCGACACCGAGGCCGCGCAGCTTCGGAATGAGGTCCAGGCCCTCGCCATCCGGCACACGGCGATCGAGCACGACGACGTCATAGGGCCAGAGCTCGGCGACGGCTTCGGCATCGGCCAGCGTCGCAACGTGATCGACGATCACCTGACGCCGCTCCAGCGCCGCCTTCAGGGCCGAAGCCATCTCCGGCTCGTCTTCCAGCAGCAGGATGCGCATGCCAGTTCTCCCGATTGCAGGTCTTCTTGAGCAGGTTACTCAATGAAAACATACACAAATTCAAATACCTACAACGAATTCCATCCGCCTCGCCAGTGAGGTTGAAGCCATCACTCGCATTCCAGCTTCGGCTGGCGGAAATTGGTGATGTACCAGCGGCCCTGCTGCATGCGCGCGTAGAAGGTATAGAAGCATTCCTGCTCTTCGACGTAGCCCGGCGTCGAGTATTCCTCGTAGCGCATTCCTCGGCGCGTGTCCTTGATTTCACCACTCGATGTGCCGGAGACGACATTCGTCGAGATCTTGCGCCATTGATAGGCCCGTTCGTTCCAACTGAGATCAAGAATGTTCGTCGGCGGACCGTAGTCGATGATGATGGATTCGACCGGCTGGCCGATATAGGTTTTCATGGTGTCGGAAGCGCAGCCGGCGGGGAGCAGCGCGGTAGCGGCAAAACATGCGAGGGCGCGGCGCCCTTTGCTGAAGAACATGACGGATCCCGGTTTGTCCCGCATCGCCAGGCGTCCACCCGGACGCACAAAGCCTGCGGTCGTGCTTTGACCTGCCGCATGCCCGATTGTTATTTCGGGTCGAGGCGGCGACAACCCGCTGCTAAAGGGGCAAGATTACAGGGACATTGCGGGAGGGCGGCGTGTGGCCCGCAGACAAGCCAGCGTCAGATCGCGGAGATGTTTGACGCCTGCCGGAAAAGAGCCGTGAAGCACTGGGTGGCTTCCTGACCGCGAGGCGGTGCAGCTCAGGCGGCCAGATTCGCTTCTTTCTTTGATGTGGCCGTATCGGCTGCGTAAACGAGGCCGGGCTCCACGATCCACTCGCCGGAGCGAAGCGACAACACGTCAAAGCCGCCACCCGCCAGCCGCGGAGCCACGCCGACGAAGCGATAGCAAAGGCCGCTGTCATCCCTTACCGCTTCCCGTATGGGCCTGCCGGCAAGGGAGCCGATCACGGCGCCCTCAAATGCGATATCCGCCAGAATGAAGTATTCCGTCGGCAATCGGCGGCTGGTCTTGAACCCGTTCGTGAATTTCATTGTCTTGCTCGTCGTGAGACGTTCTGGAACCGGGGAGGACCGGTGCCGAGGCGTCTATGCATTTCTCTCGTCGTTGCCACGCGGGGCGCGATGGGCGTCTACCCACCGCTGCAGCCAGGCCGCATATTGCAAAGATAACACGTACCGCATGCCGGCGATGTTCCCGGCGGCACGGCGCGTCTCAAGCCATCGAAAAGCGGCGCTAAGAAGGCGGAGCCATCGGGGTTCGCTGCGGCATTTGCGCCGCCTCCTGTTAGCTCGAACCAAGATAGGAAATCGCTTGGGAAGTCAGGCGCGGGGCATAAAGAACCCATAAAGGCTGGAGCATAGTGGCGTTTTCAGGCAGCGCCTCCGCAGTACCGCCGGAAGGTCGCGTTTCGGATCGGCTGCGTCAAAAAAATCTTGCCAACACTGTTGTATCGTTTCATTCGGCCATATTCTCGACACCGAGATTGTCGACCTCTTCCCGCAGGCTGGGACCACCCGGCGCTCACCGAGCGCCCGCTTCCGCCTCCTTTATGGGGAGGCAGGGGCGGGCGTTTTGCGCCTTTCGAGAGATCATCCACTTGTCATACGACAAACCCTCCGGGCACGTCACGAAACGTATCGTGCTGCACTTTCCGGGCTTTGAGCCCTTGGACGCCATCAGGCACCAGGCGCGCTACAAGCGATCAGCGGTGAAGACCGCCAAGCTTCAGGACTTCGAGGTCGAGGTGGGACCGGTACAGACCGAAGGGCAAAGCCGCTACTTCGATGTCGACAGTCAAGGTGCCGACTGGCAAACGTCGAGCCGCGTCTATGTTTTCGATCACGACGAAATCGTCAAAAGCCTGAACGGCCGGTCGACGCTGCGCAGAATGGTTGCGGGATATTCGAGTGCCGCGCGCGTCGTCTGGGAAGGCGGCGCATTTTCCTACTTCCGACATGCCTGGCGCTTCGGCCTGTTCTTCATTTTTCCGTTCCTGCTCGTCGCGATCGGCATTGGCCTGAGCCTGCTGATCGGCACCGCGCCCTATTGGCTTGCGCTGGAGTCTTCGCTTCTGGTCCTGAGCGCGATCGTCGCCTACGTCGCCTTCTTCAAGCTGTTTCTCCCCTGGTCGGAGAAATGGCACACCCTGCATCTCTTTTCCGATTGGGAATTGGCCGTCGCAGTCGCCAGCCTGGAAAAACCATATTTTAAACAATGGCTTGAGGAGAACTTGGCATCCGTGCGGGCAGCGCTCAACGAGCCGGCCGACGAATATGTCATCACCTCCCACAGCATGGGGTCCAGTATCGCCACTCAGGTTATCGGCACTTTGGTGGAAAGAGAGCCGAGCCTGTTGGAGGGAAAACGCATCATCTTCGTCACACTCGGCGGCGCGATCCTGCAATGTGCGCTGCTGCGCTCCGCCGAGGTCTTGCGGGCGCGCGTCGGGGCGATCGCCCGTGTGAAGGACATCTTCTGGTTCGACGTCCAATGCCTGACCGATGCGATCAATTTCTACCGGTGCCAGGTCGTGGCACTCGCCGGACACCATGATGCGCCTCAGCCGCCGATCGTCTTCATACGGCTAAAGCACATGCTTTCACCGGAACGCTATCGCAGGATCAAGCGCGACTTCCTTCGCGTTCACCGCCAATATGTGCTCGACGCCGACGTCCGCGCGCCCTTCGATTTTACGCTGATGACGGCCGGACCACTCCCGGCCGCATCATTTGCAAACCCGAACTGACGAAGGCGTCTCAGGATTTCAGCAGGGAGATCCCGCTTTCCCGATCGAAGAGGTGGAGACCATCGGGCTCGACTGCGAAGGTGACGGCGTCGCCCGGTTTCGGGCAGGCGCTGGCCTTGACCAGCGCGCCGATTTCCTTGCCGGCAAAGAGGAACGTCACCAACGCGTCATTGCCGTGAAACTCGACGAGATCGGCAATGCCTGACATGCGATTGGGGCTGGCCTCGGCGATTTTCAGATCCGCCGGCCGTATGCCGAGCACCAGCGGTTGGCCATGGCGCAGGGCGAACTTTCCATCCGAGATCGAGAAGTTACCGCCGGCACTGCGCAGCAGCCATCCGCCTTCGGTCTTCTCGGTGGCGACGTCGATGAAGTTCATGTTCGGCGTGCCGATGAAGCCGGCGACGAAGAGGGTGCGCGGGCGCTCGTAGATTTCGGCGGGTGTGCCGACCTGCTCGATCGCGCCGCCCTTCATCAGGACGATCCGGTCGGCAAGCGTCATCGCCTCCAGCTGGTCGTGGGTTACGTAGATCGTCGTGGTCTTCAGCTTCTGGTGCAGCCGTGCGATCTCAACGCGCATGTGGTTGCGAAGCTTGGCGTCGAGATTGGAAAGCGGTTCGTCGAAGAGGAAGACGCGCGGCGTTTTGATCATGGCGCGGGCGATGGCGACACGTTGCTGCTGGCCGCCCGACAATTCGGTCGGCTTGCGCGCAAGATAGGGATCGAGCCCCAGCGTCGCAGCCACAGCACGGATGCGCGTGTCGATCTCCGCCTTCGGCACCTTCATTCGCTTCAGTCCGAAGGCGATGTTGTCGTAGATCGTCATGTGCGGGTAGAGCGCGTAGTTCTGGAAAACCATGGCGACGCCGCGGTCGCGTGGCGGCAGGTCGTTGACCGTCCGCCCGCCGATCGACACGGTGCCGCCGGATATGTCTTCAAGACCGGCGATCATGCGCAGAAGTGTGGACTTGCCGCAGCCCGAAGGACCGAGAAACACGATGAACTCGTGATCGGCCACATCGAGGTTGAAATCCCTGATGACGTCGACGGCGCCATATTGCTTGTCGACGTTGGAGCAGACGATGTTCGCCATGGCTCAATCCTTCCCGCTGTCCATGAGGATCTGCAGCTTGATGTCGGTCGGCCGGGCTGATGCGGCTCGCTCGAAGGCTTTGATGCTGTCTTCGAACCGGAACGTGTCTGTGATCAGCGGCTTCAAGTCGACCTTGCCCGATGCGATCAGTTGCAGCGCACGGTCGAAGATATTGGCGTAGCGGAACACCGTTTCGATGCGGACCTCCTTCGAGATCGCGCCCGGCACGTCGAACTGGACGGCTTCGACCGGCAGACCGACCAGCACGATGGCGCCGCCCGGTCGAACGAGATCGAAGATCCCCGAAAAGGCTTTGGCACTGCCGCTTGCTTCGAACACGATGTCAGCGCCCCAGCCGCCGGTCTCGGTGGCGATGACGTCGGCAAAGGCGCGATCAGCGATGTTGACCGGGATGATGCCCGGATATTGGGCGGCGATCGCCAGCTTCTCGGCGCTGAAATCGGAGATGAAGACGCGGCTGCAGCCACCGGCAAGGGCTGCAAGCGCCACCACGATGCCGATCGGACCGCAGCCGATGACAGCGGCGATATCGCCGGGCGCGATGCGGGCGCGGGCTGCCGCCTGCATGCCGATGGCGAAAGGTTCGACCATCGCACCTTCGGCAAAGGAGACGTTATCCGGCAGCTTGTAGGTGAAGGCTGCGGGATGGACGACGAAGGGGGCGAGCACGCCGTGCACCGGCGGCGTCGCCCAGAAACGCACCTTGGGGTCGACATTGTAGATGCCGAGCTTTGAGGCGCGAGAGCTGAGATCGGGAAGACCCGGCTCCATGCAGACGCGGTCGCCGACTTGAAGCGCTTCGACATTGCTGCCGACCGCGACGACGGTGCCGGCCGCCTCGTGGCCGAGCACCATCGGTTCGCGCACGACATAGGGGCCGATGGCGCCGTGGGTGTAATAGTGCACATCGCTGCCGCAGACGCCGACCGTGTGGATGGCGATCTTGACGTCATCCGGGCCGAGTTCCAGCGGGAGATCGATCTCCCTGAGCGCGAGCTTGCCTTTTTGCTCGAGGACCAACGCTTGCATGAAGGATTTCCTTGTTTTTACTGTGTCTTGCGCTTGAAGGCGCTGTTGAGCATGCCGCTTAGGACCCCGATGAAGAGCAGCGGTGGAATGGAGAGCAGCACGACGGAGGCGTTGAGGATGCCCCAGGGCACGTCACGGCCGAGCTGGGTCAGTTCCGAGGCGACGATCGGCAGCGTCTTGGCGTCCGACGTCGTCAGCATCAGTGCGATCAGGAACTCGTTCCAGACGAGCACGAAGGCAAAGGCGACGGCGCCAATTAGCGAGCGGAGTGCGATCGGCAGCGCAATCAGGAAGAAGATCGCATAGGGACCGTAGCCATCGACGCGGGCCGCTTCCTCGACTTCCTTCGGCACCCGGGCAAAGGCCGGGACGCTGAGCCAGATAATGGTCGCGAGCGTCAGAAGCGAATAGGTGACGATCATCGACAGACGCGTGTCGTAAAGCCCGAAGTCGAGCCAGATGACCATCAGCGGAATGGCGATCGCCACCGGCGGCAGGAAACGCAGGGACAGCACGAAGAACTGGATGTCGCGGGACCAGCGGTTTGGATAACGCGCGATCGCATAGGCAGCGGGTAGGCCGAGCGCGGCACCGATCAGAACCGCAGCGCCCGATATCAGCAGCGAGTTGACGAGGCCGGCAAAGACGCTTTCACGGCCGAGCACATAGGCGAAGTTGTCGAGTGTCGGCTCGAAGATGAAGAGCGGCGTCGGCGTGACGATGTCGACGCGGTTCTTGAAGGCGTTGAGCGCCGTCCAGAACATCGGAAAGACGGCGGAGAAGGCGGCAAGGCCGAGGATCAGCCGACCGATGAGGCGGCCAAGGGTATGTGCGGTCATCACTGGACCCTCTTCCAGATGAAGGTGAAGGCGATCGAGGTGGCGATCATCATCAGCACGGCCATGCTCGAGGCATAGGAAATGCGGCCGGACTCGATGAAGCCTTGCGAAAAGGCGTACATGTCGAGTGTCTCAGTCGCGATGCCGGGGCCGCCGCGGGTCATGACATAGATCAGGTCGAAGGCGCGCAGCGACTCGATCATCTTGACGAAGGCGAGCGAGATCAGTGGCGCCTTCAGCATCGGCAGGGCGATGAAGGCGTAGATCTCCCAGGTGCGGGCGTGGTCGAGCCTTGCCGCCTCGAACGGCTGTGGCGGCAGCGTCTCCAGCAACTTCAGCACGATGACGGCGAAGAACAGGCCCCATTGCCAGACGTCGACGAGCGCGACGGTCGCAAGTGCGGTTGCCGGATTGGAGAGCAGGTCGAGCGGCTGGCCTGTGATCGCCTTGTAGGGATAGGTGGCGATGCCATAGAGCGGATGGAAGGCGAACTTCCAGACGAAGGCGGCCGAGACCCTGGGCAGGATCACGGGCACGAGGAAGAGCAGCGCCAGCAGATTGCGTGTGCGCGGCGAGACGCATTCGAACAGAAGGATGCCGAGGCCGACGGCGATCAATAGCGTCATTCCGACGGTCACCGCTTCCCAGGTCAGGGAGACGCCGATGGCGTTGATGAAACGGCGATCCGAGAGCAGGTCGATATAGTTGGCGAAGCCAATGAGGCTGCCGTCGGGGCGGCTAAGCTCGCGGTTCTGGAAGGAGATGTAGATCGCATAGGCCGTCGGCACGAGGGCGAGAACGGCGAGGATCCCCATGGCCGGGGTGAGGAACACCGCCGGCAGACTGTTTTTCTGTTTCATGTCATGACGTCCTACGGCTTGTCGCGCCGATGGTGCAGCGGTCCACCGGCGCGGCTTTTTGCCTGCCGATGGACCCTGGGAGGAACGGTGTTACTGGCTGCGGGCAACCAGGTCCTTGGCAAAGCCGTCGAGCTCGTCGAGGCCTTCCTTGATGTCGCTGCGCGTTCCGGTGATCAGCTCTTCCAGGATGATGCCCCAACGGTCGCCGAGGTCAGGCCATTGCGGGCTCTGCCAGAAATTGACGGCAGTGACCTTGCCGGTGTCGGCGAGCGCCTGGCCGAGATCGGGGCCGTAGAGCTCGGCGAATTTCGGGCTGGTCATGATGCTGGTGCGGTTGAGCTCGCTGAACTGATTGGCCTCGAGCCGCCGCGCCTCGTTTTCCTTGGAGGTCGCCCACGCGATGAAGAGACCGGCGCATGTCTTGGAGGCCTCGTCCTTGTTGGCCTTCACGCCGATCGCGAGACCATGGCCGTAGCCGCCGCCCGTCAGCGGTGCCGGAGGCGGCAGGTAGCCGACCTTGCCCGCCACCTTCGAGGATTTCGGATCGATCGCCATGCCGACGAGCGGGGTGGATTCGATGAGCATCGCCACCTGGCCGGAGGTGAAGGCGCCGACTGCCTCGTCCCAGCCGCCGGTCTGGCTGCCCGGTGCCGAGTACTTGAACAGTTCGAGATAGGTCTCGGTCGCCTTGACTGCCTGTTCGCCGTCGAAGACCGGCGTCTTGCCGTCGAACCAGTTGCCGCCGAACCCCTTGAAGAATGGCATCCAGCGCCAGACATTGGCGCCCGAGCCGCGCTGGCCGCGCAGTGCCGTGCCATAGATGCCCTGGTCCGGTTGATTGAGCTTCTTCACCGCGGCGATGTATTCGTCGAGCGTCTTCGGCGGCGCGATGCCGGCCGCTTCGAGCAGGTCCTTGCGGTAGACCATGAGGTCGCCGCCGCCGGTGATCGGCGCAAACCAGACCTTGCCGTCATAGGTCGCGACCTTCTGCCGGCCGGGATCGAAATCGGCATAGTCGTAGTCCGCAGGATAGTAGTCCATCAGCGGTGCGACCCAGCCGGCGGACGCAAAGAGCGCAACATTGGCCTCGTCGATGTAGTAGACGTTGTACTTGCCGATGGTCGAGGCGTCGGCCTTTGTCTTGGCGCGCCGGTCGTTTTCGTTGAGATAGTCGATTTCGAAAGATGCGCCGCCGGAGAGCTTCTCGAATTCGGACTTGTAGTCCTCGAGCAGCGTCAGGCCGTCGCGCGGCTGGGCCAGCACCTTGATCGTGCCCGAGCATTCGGCGGCGACCGCGACATTCGTCAGGCCGGTGGAAAGAAGGCATGCGAAGGCGATGCTCGAAACGAGCGTCTTGGTTTTTTTCATGTGAAGGACCTCCCCAAGGTCTTTGCGATACGCGCCGGAAACTCCTCAGTTCCAACGCACTCTTCCGGGTAGCGAACCGTTTCGCTGCCCACGATGATAGGCGCAATGATCCACCGAGCTAGCGCGCTCGATGCGGCCAATCTGTACTTTCTTGCGAGATTCTACCCCTGATAAGCTATTTGCAGCGCAGCAAACGCAAGGATTCATCGTCTATATTCGGGAGCCGGCCCTAAAGGCGTGCGGGACGGCGCTGTCCCGTCAGCCGCCGATAAGCTGACGGCGTCATCTTGTGCTGCCGCAGGAAGGTACGGTTGAAGTTGGAGATGTTGAGGTAGCCGACTTCGAAGCAGATGTCGGTGATCGGCATGTCGGTTTCGGCCAAAAGCTTGCACGCTTGCCAGATGCGCAGCTTGTTGACGTGGTCGGTGAAGGTGTTGCCGGTGTTCTTCTTGAAGAAGCGGGAAAAGGCCGTTTCGCTCATGCCGGCGCGCCTAGCGAGATCGGCCAGGTGGATATCGGTCGCAATGTTCTCGTAGATGAAGGCCAGAGCGCCGCGGAGCACGTCGAGCGATTGCTGGTCGAGCTCCGGCGCGAATTCCGGCGAGGAGAGCAGTTCGTATTCCTCGGTGCTGACGAGAAGATTGAGCAGCTGGATGAACAGTGAGAAGCGAGAGAACCCCTGAAGGTTGCCCATGCGCTCGATCAGTTCGGCGCCTTGTGCCCGGGTCTCTCCATGAAACACCAGGCCGCGTTCGGCGCGAGCAAAGAAGGCTTCCAGCTCAGCGAATTCAGGCAAGGCGTCGGTGATCTCGCGCATGCGATCCGGATGGAACTGGATGACGATATCGCGACCTTGGATGATTTCGTCGGGCTCGGTGACCGTCACCCAGTCATGCGGAAGATTGCTGCCGATGACGGTGACGTAGCCGGGGCCGAACTGGCCGATGTGATCGCCGACGAAGGCGAGGCCCGATGCTTTCCGGATGAGATGGATCTCGATCTCCGGATGGAAATTCCAGACGTTGCGCTCCCAGGGGTAATCGTCGAGACGCCAGAGAAACGTCTCGTTGACGCCGGTCACGATGTGCTCGAAGGTCGGCGGGTTGGTCGCAAGCGAAGCGGGCTTGGCCGGCGCGCGCCGGGAGCTTCGCGCCGTACTCATTGCCCGGTCCTCGTTCGCCCGGTCCTTCTTGGAACAGTACCGATCGTTCGTCTCCCCTTGGAGAGGTCTTTCCTAGGCGCGCTCCGCCCAGATCTTCGCCAGTTCGACGAGCGTTTTCACGCTCCGCTCCATGTCCTGCCGGCTCACCCATTCGAGCGGCGAGTGGAAGGCGTGACCGCCGGCAAAAAGGTTGGCCGAAGGCAGGCCCATGAACGACAGCCGCGAGCCGTCCGTGCCGCCGCGGATGCTGCCGCGCACCGGCTGCATGCCGGCGCGCCGGATCGCCTCGACGGCGTTCTCGACGATTTCCGGATGGCGATCGAGCACGGCCTTCATGTTGCGATACTGTTCCTTGACCTCCAAGCTGTAGGTCGAACCGGGATAGGACGTCATGACGTCCTTGACGATCGCTTCGAGCATCGCCTCCTTCTTGGCCAGCCCAGCATCGTCGAAATCGCGCACGATGAAGCCAAGCTGCGCCTTGTCCATCGAGCCGGTCACACCGGTCGGATGCACGAAGCCCTCACGGCCCTCGGTGCCTTCGGGAGACAAGTCTCGTGGCAGCCGGCTAATGATGGTGCCGGCGATCTTGATAGCGTTCTCCATCTTGTCCTTGGCGAAACCGGGATGGATGGCAACGCCCTGGATAATAATCTCGACGCCATCGGCGGAAAAGGTCTCATCCTCGATATGCCCGGCTGTCTCACCGTCGACGGTATAGGCAAATTCGGCACCGAGCTTTTTAAGGTCGACCTTGTCGACGCCGCGGCCGATCTCCTCGTCGGTGGTGAACAACAGCTTGATCGTGCCGTGCTTGATATCGGGGTTGTCGACGAGCATCTGCGCCGCCGTGACGATCTCGGCAAGGCCGGCCTTGTCGTCGGCGCCGAGCAGCGTCGTGCCGTCTGTCGTGACGATGTCGTTGCCGATCTGGTCGTTCAAAACCGGATGATCGGCGACGCGGATGACCTGCTGCGGGTCGCCCTTTAGCCGGATGTCGCCGCCCTGGTAATTGCTGAGGATCTGCGGTTTGACGTTGGTGCCGGTGAAGTCAGGGGCCGTGTCCATATGCGAGCACCAGCAGATGACCGGCACAGGCTTGTCCACATTTGAAGGAATGGTGGCGTAGACATAACCGTTTTCGTCGAGATGCGCGTCGGAAAGACCGATCACCAGCAATTCCTCGACGAGCACACGGCCGAGGTTCTTCTGCTTCTCCGTGGAAGGCTGCGTCTTCGACTTCGGGTCGGACTGGGTGTCGATGACGACGTAACGAAGGAAGCGGTCGAGAACGGTATCGGTCATGAGCGGGATCCAATGCTGGTGGGCGTGGATTCGCTATACTCCCAGACCGGGACGAGGGCCAGACCGGGAGTAGGGAAAGTGCGTGGCCGCCCATCCTTGAGGACCGCCACGTCTGCTCGCCGGATATCAGCCTCTTGAAGCACGCGCATTAGCAGCGCTACATCAGTACGTCTTGCCGGCCTGTCCCTCGGGTGCTGCCTCGTTCTTGGTTCCTTTAAACTCCGCGGCCAGCTTGGATGTCGCAGCGACCAGCAGGCTGACGTCGTTACCGACCGCGACGAAGGTTGCGCCAAGTTCAAGGTAGCGGCGTGCGAGCGCCTGGTCGGAGGTGAGAATGCCGGCCGCTTTTCCGCGCGACTGGACGCGCAGCAGCGCCGCTTCGACTGCCTCTTGTACTTCCGGCGCGCCGGGCTTGCCGAGGAAACCCATATCGGCAGCAAGGTCGGCCGGGCCGATGAAGATGCCGTCGACGCCATCGATCGTGGCGATCTCGTCGAGGGCGGCAAGGCCGGCGCGGCTTTCGATCTGCAGCAGCAGGCAGATCTCGTCATTGGCCGTCTGCAGGTAATCCGGGATGCGGTTGAAGGCGGACGCCCGCGCAAGGGCCGCGCCGACACCGCGCACACCGTTGGGCGGATAGCGCACGGCGCGCACCAGCGCGCGAGCCTGTTCGGCGCTTTCGACCATCGGTATCAGCAGCGTCTGTGCGCCGATATCGAGGATCTGCTTGATCATCCAGGTTTCGCCGATCGGCGGCCGGACGATGGCGTGGCTTGGCGAGGCTGCGAGCGCCTGAAGCTGTGCCGCCAGAAGCGGCACGTCGTTCGGGGCGTGCTCGGCATCGAGCAGCAGCCAGTCGAAGCCGGCGCCGCCACAGACCTCCGCGGTATAGGGATTGGCGAGCGCCAGCCAGAGCCCGATCTGCGTGCGTTTCTCGGCCAGAGCCTGTTTGAACGGATTGCGGGGAGCGGGCATGGTCGTTCCTATTCGAAGAAGCAGCTGACGGTGCCGGATGGTCCGAAATCGGCGACGATGGTATCGCCATGGCGGGCCTCGACCGGGCGGATGAAGGAACCGGCAAGCACGATCTGGCCGGCCTCGAGCCGGTCCCCGTAAAGCGAGAGACGATTGGCGAGCCAGGCGATGCCGCGGGCCGGATGGTTGAGCACGCCAGCGCCGAGCCCCGTCTCCTCCACCTCGGCGTTGCGCGAGACGATTGCGCCCATCCAGCGCATGTCGACAGCGTCGGGCCGCATCTGCCGGCCGCCGAGCACGATGCCGGCATTGGCGGCGTTATCGGAGATGGTATCGACGATAGTGCGTGCCTTCTTGGTTTCCGGATCGACGCGCAGGATGCGGGTGTCGAGGATTTCGAGCGCCGGCGTCACGTAATCCGTCGCATTCAGCACGTCGAAAACCGTGACGTTGGGGCCGGTAAGCGGCGCCTTCATCACGAACGCGATCTCGGCCTCGATGCGCGGCTGGATGAAGCGGGTGCCGGGGATGCGCGCACCGTCCTCGAACAGCATGTCGTCGAACAGCACGCCGGAATCGGGAATGTCGATGTTGAGCGCATATTGCATCGCCTTCGAGGTGAGGCCGATCTTCCAGCCGATCACCCGGCGCCCTGCGGCAATCTTATGCTTCACCCAGGCGGCCTGCACCGCATAGGCGTCATCCATGGTCATCTCAGGGTGCTTGAGCGAGAGCAGGCCGGTCTGGACACGCTCTTTTTCGGCGCTGTCGAGCGCGGTAGCCGCTGCCTCGATGTCGGTCTTGTTGAGCATAGGTCAGGCCTCGTCTGCGATCGGGTTGATGAGCGTGCCGATGCCTTCGGCCTCGACCGTGACAATATCGCCGGGCTTCAGCCAGACCGGCGGGTCGAAGCGGGCGCCCGCGCCGGTCGGGGTGCCGGTGACGATGACATCGCCGGGAACCAGCGTCGTAAAGGTCGAGACGTAGTTGATGATCTTGCGAAAGGAGAAGATCATCCGGCTGGTGCGGTCCTGCTGCCGCACCTCGCCGTTTACCCGCGTTTCGAGCCTGATATCGGCAAGCTGGGCTTCATCGGTGAAGGGCACCAGCCAGGGGCCGATCGAGCCGGTTCGGTCGAAGTTCTTGCCCTGCGTGACGTTGAACTTGGCGTGGCGTACCCAGTCGCGGATCGTGCCCTCATTGCAGAGCGAAAGAGCCGCGATGTGGTCGAGTGCTGACGCCTCCGGAATACGACGGCCGCCCTTGCCGATGACGATGACGATCTCGCCTTCATAATCGAGCTGCGGGCTTTCCGGCGGGCGGATCAGCGGCTGCCCGTGCCCGGTAAACGAGCGCGGGAAGCGGATGAACAGCGACGGGTTGGAGGGGGCCGCCTGGCCGTCTTTGTACTCTTCGTTGCGGTCGGGGAAGTTGACGCCGACGCAGATGATTTTTTCCGGCGCCGGCACCGGGATCTCAAAGCGGATGTCATCGAGCGAAATGTCTGCCGGCAGCCCGCCTGCCTCGTCGGCAAGGCGAACGAGCGCGCTTGCTTCGATCACCTCGCGCAACGTCGGCCAGGTCGACGCATATCGCTTGGAAAGATCGATCAAACCACTTCCGGAAACGAGGCCGTAGCCCCGTCTTTCGCCGGCTGAAAAGGTGACAAGTCGGGGGTGGGTCATAGGGCGGCTTTCGTTCCGTTCCGATGTTTGTTCAGCGCACCGGCGACTTCGGTGATGACCTCGAAGGCGGTGTCGGCATCCTTTTCCGTCATGTCGAACTGACCAGCCTGGAACCGGATCGCAACGTGGCCGTCGACGCGGGTTTGCGTCAGGTAGATACGGCCGTCGTCGTTGATCGCGTTGACCAGAGCGATGTTGTGGGCGTCCGAATTCCCTTGACTGCGGTGGCGAAACGAGAACAGCGACAGCATGGGTTGAGTGACGATCTCGAAATCCCTGTGTTCGGCGAGCCGCTCCGCGAGCTGCTCGGACCAGCGCACGTGATTGCGGATCATCGTCTGCAGACCGGCGAGCCCGTGGAACCGCAAGAGGAACCAGAGTTTCAGCGCCCGGAAGCGCCGGCCAAGCGGGATCGTCCATTCCGAATAGTTGATGATGCCGTCGCGGCCATGGGTCTTCAGATATTCCGGCTGGATCGCCAGCGTCTTCACCAGATCATCGGGGCTGCGGATGAAATGCGCCGAGCAGTCGAACTGGGCGCCCAGCCATTTGTGCGGGTTGAAGACGATCGAATCCGCCGTCTCGACGCCGGCCCAGAGTTCGCGAAACTCTTCACAGATCATCGCGGCCCCGGCCCAGGCGGCGTCGACATGGGCGTAAAGACCATGGGCATGCGCCACCCGCACCACCTCGGCGATGTCGTCGCAGGCGCCCGTACTCGTCCCGCCGGTGCAGGCGATCACGCCGGCCGGGAGCAGTCCCGCCGCCTTGTCCCTCAGGATGGCCGCTTCCAGCGCGCTCACATCCATCGCGCGTCGCGACCCCTTGGCCGGGATGCGTACGAGATTTTCCTCGCCAATGCCCGACACCCAGATCGCCCGGTCGATCGACGTGTGAACCTGATCGGAGGAGTAGATGCGAAGTTGCTGCTGGCCGGCGAGGCCCTTCTTGTTTCCCTGCCAGCCGAGCGCCTTTTCGCGCATGACAAGGACGGCCGAGAGCGTCGCCGAGGAGGCCGAGTCCTGGATCACCCCGGAGAACCCCTCCGGCAGGCCGATCGCCTGGCGCAGCCAGTCGAGCACTTTCGTTTCGAGCTCGGTCGCCGCCGGCGAGGTCTGCCAGAGCATGCATTGCGCCGCCATGGCGGTGACGAGGTATTCCGCGACGACCGAGACCGGTGCGGCATTCGCCGGGAAATAGGCGAAGAAGCGCGGATGCTGCCAATGGGTCATGCCGGGCAGGATGATCTTCTCGAAGTCCTCGAAGATCGCTTGCATGTCCTCGCCCGTCTGCGGCGGCCGCGACGGTATCTGGGCGGCAATTGCACCCGGCGCCGTCTGGGCCCGCACCGGCCGGTCGCGCAACGATGCGCGATAGTCGGCACCCCATTGCGCTGCCTTCAGCGACCATTCGCCGAAACTCTTCTGATCCATCTGCTTCCTCCCGTCCTGCTCTCTTGGCCCTACCCGATCCCTGTTGCCAACTGTCAGGGCGCGATGATCGGTTGGGCTTTCAGGATCGAGTCTCGGATATCGGCTCCGGCAAAGACGCTGCCTTCCTCGAACCAGGATTTCGGCGCCGGCGCGCCCCAGAGCGTCTGGCGCTGCGGGTCCTTCAGGTCCCATTTGATCGGCTCGAGATCCGGGTCGACCGTCTGGTAGTCCGAGCAATAGATCTCGATGCGGTGGCCGTCCGGATCGCGCACATAGAGGAAGAAGGCATTGGAGATGCCGTGTCGGCCGGGGCCGCGCTCGATATTGGCGAGCCAGCCGGAGGTCGACATCAGGTCGAGCAGGTCGATGATGTTGAGCGGCGTCGGCACCCAGAAGGCGGTATGATGCAGGCGCGGTCCGCGGCCATTGGTAAAGGCGATGTCGTGCACGCCGCCCTTGCGATGGGTCCAGGCGGCCCAGAGCCGTCCAGTCTCCTCGTCGGCGGTGTATTCCGTCACCCGGAAGCCGATCTCGTTGTAGAAGGCGACGGCCTGGTCGACATCCGGCGAGAAGCAGTTGAAGTGGTCGATGCGCAACGGCTTCACGCCGCGATAAAGCGCATACTTCTGGTGGATCGGCGGCAGGCGGTCCATCTTCGAATAGAATTCGAGCGGGATGCCCTGTGGGTCGCGGGTGCGGAAGGTCCGCGACTGGTAGGGGCGTTCGATCCACTCGACCGGCAGGTCCTTGGCCCCAAAGAAATGCGCGGCCTTTTCGAGATCCTCCTCGCCATAGACCTTGAACCCCAGGTCGCGGGCCTCGGCAGTCGCCGCCTTCTTCAGGATGATGCAATGGTGGCCGCGCTCCTCCATGGCGCGCAGATAGATTGTGTCCGCCGTCTCGTCGGTGACCTGCAGGCCAAGCACGTCCACATAGAAGGCGCGCGATTTGGCGAGGTCGGTGACGGCGAGTTCCACATGGCTCAACCGCACGATGTTGAAGGGCGGATAGAGGTTCGGTTTCGGCAAGGGCATTGATGTCTCCTCCAGATTTTTCTGCCAGCGCGCTCAGCCGCCGAGCTTGGCGATCGCATGCGCCGAGCTGGCAAAGGCGATATTCTTGGTTTCCATGTAAAAATCGAACGACCAGTCGCCGCCGTCGCGGCCGATCCCTGAGCTCTTGACGCCGCCGAAGGGGGTCGGCAGGTGGCGTACGTTCTCAGAGTTCACCCAGATCATCCCGGCTTCGAGATGATCGGTGAAGCGGAAGGCGCGGGTGACGTCAGAGGTCCAGAGATAGCCGGTCAGGCCATATTGTACGTCGTTGGCCAGCGCCAGCGCGTCTGCCTCGTCCTTGAACGGGATCGCCGTCAGCACCGGCCCGAAGATTTCTTCCTGAGCGATGCGCATCGCGTTGTTGGCGCCCGTGAAGAGCGTCGGGGTGACGTAGCAGCCGCCGCCGGGACCATCGAATTTTTCGCCGCCGGCAGCAACGATAGCACCTTCCTCGCGGCCGATGCGAATGTAATCGAGCACCTTCTTCTCGTGCACCGGATGGATGAGCGGGCCGACGACGGTTTCCGGATCGAGCGGATGACCGACCTTGATGCGCTTCGCCTTTTCGGCGACGAGCGCGGTGAAGCGCTCGTAGATGCTGTTCTCGACCAGCAGGCGCGAAGACGAGGTGCAGCGTTCGCCGTTTAGCGAGTAGATCATGAAGACCGCCGCATCGGCAGCGCGTTCGAGATCGGCATCGGCAAAGACGATCACCGGGTTCTTGCCGCCGAGTTCGAAATGAACCCGCTTCAGCGTCTCGGCACCCTGCTTCATGATCATCGAGCCGGTGCGGCTCTCGCCGACGAAGCCGATCGCCTTGATATCGGGGTGCTCGGTGAGCGCCCGTCCGGCATCCTCGCCGAAGCCGTTGACGAGGTTCCATACGCCCTTCGGCAGGCCCGCTTCTTCGGCGATCTCGACCAGCAGCCGCGCCGTCAGCGGCGAGAATTCCGCCGGCTTGTGCACGACCGTGCAGCCGGCGGCAAGCGCAGGCGCAATCTTCCAGGTCGACAGCATGAACGGCGTGTTCCAGGGGGTGATGATACCGACCGGGCCGATCGGCACGCGTGTCGTCATGTTGATCTGATTGCCGCCACGCAGCACCTTGCCGTCGCGCGCTTCAGGCGCCCGGTCGGCGAAAAAGCGGAAGTTCTCGGCACCGCGCAACGCCGCCTTGGCCATGAATTTCAGCGATTGTCCGGTGTCCATGCACTCGACAAAGGCGATCTCTTCGGCGCGGGCAACGATCGCGTCGGCAATCTTGTGAAGCAATTTCTTACGCGTTTCGCCGGGCATAGCGGCCCATTCGGCGAAAGCAGCCTTCGCGGCTTTTGCCGCCCGGTCGATGTCCGAGGCCTTGCCACGGGCGATTTTTGCGAGCGGTTTCAGATCAACCGGCGAGATCGTCTCGAAGGTCTCGCCGTCAAGTGCCGGAACGGCTTCGCCGTTGATATGGTTCAGCACACCTCCGCTCTTGAAGCGGGCGAGGTAGTGTTCCGCCTTGGCGAGGTTTTCATCGAGCTTGGACATGGTGTTCTCCGATGCTGGCGCAGACTTTCGCCGCGTGCTGCTGTGCTTTGGGGAGGGGCTGCGCCTAGCCTTTGGTGGCGCGCAGCCGGGCGTGAATGGCGTTCTTTTTCCAGCTCAGATCCGGGTCGATCTCCCGGATCTCCAGGCTGAGAGCGAAATGCGGCGCCTCGAAAAGCATCGCGAGTTCATCGCTGACGGCCTTGAAAATGGCTTCCCCAGTCGCCTTCTTCTCGGCTTCGCTGCGGCCGCGACCGATGCGGAAGGACAGGTCGATGAAGCCATTTTCCGGCAAAAGGTCGGCGATCGCATAATCGGCGCTGCGGATCGTGCGCACCCTGATGGCGCCGAGCTCGAAAAGGCCGGTGCCGAGGATCGTCTTGTGGACGGTCCGGCAAAGCCGGGCGAAGTCGACGCGGTCGTCGAGATTGCCCGAGTATTCGATTGTCAGGTGCGGCATCTTTCCTCCCGATGCGCTCTCATATATTTAACACGTTAACGAAATCGATGGCGGTGTCAAGAAGCTCGAAGTCTCTGTTCGCGCCTGCCAATTGCAGAACGAAAGAAAATGTCCGATAGAACGCTCATGAGCCGCGAGAAAACCACTGCTGACCTTGGCCACGACGCCCTTTTGCCGCACAACACCCGCCGTTCGCTCCCGATTGCCCTGTTGCGGGCACGCGAAGCGGTCATGGCGCATTTCCGGCCGATGCTGGCGCGCCACGACATCACCGAGCAGCAATGGCGGGTGATCCGTATCCTGGCGGAAGCCGGCCGGGTCGATGCGTCGGAAATGGCCGACAAGGCCTTCATCCTGGCGCCGAGCCTCACTCGCATCATCCGCTCGCTCGAGGAGCGCGGCCTGATCACCAAGCACAAGGATGCCGACGACGGCCGGCGCGTCCTCCTGGAGATTGCACCCGAGGGCATGCGGGTGATCGCCGACGTCAGCCCCGAGAGCCGGGCGATCTACGAGGACCTCGAAACCCGCTACGGTCGTGAACGCGTCGAAGTCCTGCTCGACATGCTGGACGAACTGGCCAGCCTCAACGACTGAGCGTTTTTGGCTCTCGGTCATCATGTGAAGCCCAGCTCTTTGGTAAGCGCCAGAGCCTCGTCGGCGTAGCGCAGGACACGCTCGCGGGCGCCCGGCAGTTCCGGCCGCGCCGAGAACCAGCCGATATAGGTGAGACTGCGAAGCACAAGAAACAGCGGCAGGCTGGACAGCGTCTCGGCGCTGAGCGCGCGCCGGCTGCGATAGCCGGCAATCAAGGCCGCCTCTATCCTCCCGTAAGCCGGCTCGCGCCGATTCTTCAGCAGGGTGGTGGCGATGTCGAACAGGCGAAAGCCGTAACCCGCGTCGTCGAAATCGATGAGTTTGACGCCCGCCTCGCCGACCAGCACATTTTCTCGAACGAGGTCCGCATGGATCAACCCGAAATCCTTAGCCGGAGTCGGCAGAGTTGCGAGGTGTCGCCTGAGGTCACCGCGCAAAGCCGATAGCACCATGGCTTGGGCCGGCGATAGGCCCTCGCAATCCCAGAAGCGCCCCCACAACGGACGATCCCCAAGCAGGCCGTCCTCATCCCAGGTCGGACGCCAAAAGCCCTCGGTCGGCGTCCAGCGATCGGCGAGGTTATGCATCTCGGCCATGGAGGCGCCGAGCGCCGAGAAGATCTCGACGAGCCTCTCGGGTGAGTGGGACAGCGGTTTACCGCTTTCGCCCAACGGCTCTCCATCCATCCAGTTGATCACATCGGCATGCTGTGCGGCAAACGCGCCACCTTCAGGCAGGGCGACAAGCAAGCGCCCGTCCGTCGTCGCGATCGGTTGCGGCACCGCGAGACCGCTGTTGCCGAGTGCTGCCATCCATTGCAGTTCCGAGTGCAGTGCCGCCGCACTGTGATAGCCGGCGCGGTGCAGCCGCAGCGCCGCCGGGCGACCATCGGCCAGGTGGACGCGAAACACCGCGTTTTCCCGGTACTTCAGCAACTCCGGCTCTTGGCCAGCAATGCCCCAATGGGCAAGTGCCTGGCGCGCCCGGTTGTCGAGCGCGTCACGAAAGGGTTTGGGCAGCGCCGACATCAGCCGCTCACAGACCGGAAAGCACGTCGTCGAGCGTCGACAGCATGAAATCCGCATTTTCGCGGGTAAACGGCATCGGCGGACGGATCTTGGTCGTGCACTGGTGGATGCCGAGCTTGCCCATCAGCACGCCGCGTTCGCACATGTCGTTGATCACCTTGGTCGCGATTGTACTCGCGGGCGTCTTTTCAGCGCGATCGGTGACGAGCTCCGCACCGAAGAACAGTCCGCTGCCCCTGATGTCGCCGATCATTCCATGTTTGTCCGCAAGCCGGGCGAGGCCGGCCTTGGCATAGGCGCCGACTTGGGCGGCGTTCTCGATGAGGTTTTCGTCTGCGATCACATCGAGCACGGCCATGGCCGCCGCGCAGGAGACCGGATTGCCGCCGAAGGTGTTGAAGTAGCGAAACGCTTTGCGGAAGGCGTTGAGCGTTTCGGTGCCCGCAACGACGCCGCCGATCGGATGGCCGTTGCCCATCGGCTTTCCAAGCGTGACGATATCGGGAACGATGCCTGCCTTCTGGTGCCCCCACATATGATCGCCGGTGCGGCCGAAGCCGGGCTGGACTTCGTCGGCAATGACGAGCCCGCCCGCCTTTCTGACGGCGGCGACGGCGCCGTCGAGAAAGCCGGAGGGCAGTTCCGGAAAGCCTTCGTTGGCGAAGAACGGATCGATGATCAGCGCCGAGAAACCGTGGGGGCTTTGCTGAAGCGAGGCGATCGCCTGCTCGACCTTGGCGGTAAAGGCTGCGGCAAAGGGAGCACCCGGCTCGCCACCGAGCGGCCGGTAGCTGTCGGGCGCCGGCACGTGTCGCACATGGCCGCCGAAGCCGCCGACCGGCGGCATGCGGGTCGAGAGCTGCGACACGGCGGTCGTGTTGCCATGATAGGTATGGTCGGTGGCGATCACGCCGGTCCTGCCGGTCACCGCCTGGGCCATGCGTAGCGCGACGTCGTTCGCCTCGCTTCCCGTGCAGGTCAGGATCGCCGTGTCGAGGCTATTGTCGAAGGTCGCGGTCAGCCGCTCGACATAGTCGAGAATGCCTTCGTGCAGGTAGCGGGTGTGGGTATTGAGCGTCGAGGACTGCCGCGTGATCGCCTCGGTTACCCGTGGATGGCAATGGCCGACATGCGGCACGTTGTTGTAGCAGTCGAGATAGCGGCGCCCCTCGGCGTCATAGAGCCAGACGCCTTCGCCGCGCACGAGATGCACCGGTTCGTCGTAGAACAGCGACATGTTGCGCCCGAGCAGCCGCTCGCGGCGCGCGATCAGATCCGCGTTGTCGGCCATGGTCCTATCCCCTCGCGGCGGTGAGGCCGGCGTCGAGGGCCGCGAGAATGCGGGCGACGTCGTTTGCGGTCACGATCAGCGGCGGCGACAGGATGACGTTGGCGCCCGAGGTCCTGACCATGACGCCGGCGTCATAGGTCACGTCCTGAACTTTCTGAACCTCGTCCTTTGCTACGCCTGACTTCTTCTCCCGGTCGGAGACGAGCTCGATCGCGCACATCAGCCCCTTGCCGCGCACGTCGCCGATCAGTTCATGCCGGGTCTTCAGCGCCTCGAGACCGGCGATGAGTTCGTCACCGCGCACCTTCGCGTTCGCCGCCACGTTCTGCTTGCTCGTTTCCTTCAGCGTCGCGAGCGCTGCGGCAGCACCCACCGGGTGGCCGGAATAGGTGTAGCCGTGGCCGATCGAGCCGGCGGCGGTGCGGTCGCTCTCGAAGACTTCCGCGACCTTGTCGGCGATCATGACAGCGCCGAAGGGATAGTAGCCATTGGTGATCGCCTTGGCCGTCGACATGAAATCCGGCTTCACGCCAAAGAGACGCGAGCCCGTCCAGGCGCCGGTACGACCGAAGGCGGTGATCACCTCGTCGGCGATGAGAAGAATGCCGTGGCGGTCGCAGATCTCGCGCATCAGCGGCATGAAGGTTTCGTGCGGCACGATCACACCGCCGGCGCCGAGCACCGGCTCCATGATCAGCGCAGCGATCGTATCTGCGCCCTGGAAGGCGATCTCGTCCTCGAAGAGCCGCGCGATCGCCTTGGCGATTGCAGCGCCATCGGTCGTATCGAACGGGTTGCGATAGGTATAGGGCGCCGGCAGATGATAGACGCCCGGCAGCAGCGGCTCGTAGTTGCGGCGGAAATTGGCGTTGCCATTGACCGAGGCGCCGCCGAAATGGGTGCCGTGATAGCCCTTCTTCAGCGCGACGAATTTGGTGCGCTCGGGCTGGCCGTTGAGCTTGTGGTACTGGCGGGCAAGCCGCAGGCAGGTCTCGACGGAATCCGAACCGCCGGAGGTGAAGAAGGAGCGGCTGAGGCCATCCTCGCGGAACCATTCGGCGAGCTCGTAGGAAAGCTCGATCAGCGGCGAATTGGTGGTGCCGCGAAAGGTCGAATAGTAGGGCAGTTCGTCGAGCTGATGGCGGATCGCCTCCTTCACCGGTTCGCAGGAATAGCCGAGATTGACGTTCCAGAGGCCGCCGACGGCATCGAGCACCTTCTTACCATGGATGTCGACGATCTCGACGCCTTCGCCGGCATTGATGATGCGCGGTGGCGTTGCCTGCATCTCGGCCGGATGCGCCATCGGATGCCAGAGATGGCGGGCGTTGTTCTCGATGAGGAAGTTGGTTTCGCGCATGGTCATGCTCCTGTCAGTTCAAGGCCGAGCATCTGAAGCGCTCTGGCATAGCTTTCTGCGGGTCGGGTGACGTCGAAATGGACGTGAGGCAGGCCGACGGCCCGCGCACCCTCGATGTTCTTCAACTGGTCATCCACGAAGACGCAGGCTTCGCGCGGCAAATTGAGCTGGCTCAGCACCAGCTCGTAGGCACGCGGGTCCGGTTTCAGGATATTGGTGTAGGTGGCGTCGACGATCGTCTCGAAGAGCTCGATCAGCGGGAAGCGCTTACGGAACGCGACGCCATAGAAGAGGTCGAGTTCATTTGAGAGGATCGCGAGCCGAATGCCGGCCTTATGGGCGGCGACGATCGCGTCGCGCGTCTCGGGCCGGAGCACCAGTTCCGGTTCCGCCCCACGCGCCCGCTGCACGAAGGTTTTCATGTCGCTCCAGTCTTCGCCAAGCAGACGGCCGACTTCGCGGGTGCGTTCCGTCCAGTAGTCCCGTTCGGTGATTTCGCGCCGCTGCATGGCGGCCCAGAGCGGGTCGGTTGCGGGGTCGAAGGGACCGCGCCACGTAAGAGTGCCGGGCGCGAGCCCGAGCGCACGTTCGGTGATGTCGTGGGTTTCGAACAGCGTGCGGGTGACGACGCCGCCGAAGTCGAGGATCAGCGCCTTGTCGGTCATGGTGTTCGTCATGGCCGGCCCTCGGGCACGATGCCGCGCGCCACCCAGTCGTCGAAGATCGCAAGCGCGGCTTGCGAGAACGCCGGCGCATTGATGTGGCTGTCGACCTCGTGCAGGGCGACGCCTGAGGGGATCTGCCGGCGCATCTCCTCGATGAAAGCATCGAGTGCGTCCGGTTCGTAGAGCGGCTCGTCGGGTTGGTCCCATTCCTGGATCCCCTTGAGCGGCAAGATGAAAGCGACTTCCGCGCTGATGCCGGCAAGCTTGCCGCCGATGACGCGGGCGATCTCGCGCCGCCCCTCCGACGAGGTGGTCACCGAGCCGAGCAGCCGGTTGTGGGCGTGATAGGGGCGGTCGGCAAAGGCTTGCGGAACCGGTTGCCAGGCCGGCAGGTCGACCATGTCGACGGCGCCTGGCGCGACGATCTGTGGGATTCCGGCACGTCCGGCATTCTCCAGCCGGTCGGGCCCTGATGTGACGACAGTTCCGTGGTGATGGTTGCTGACCTCCTGAATGCAGAAGTCAAAAACCGCGGTAAAGCCCTTCTCAGCCGCGATCGCCTCGAAGGCGCGGCCGCCCATGCCGGTCGAATGGAAGACAGCGACGTCATAGCCGCGGCGTTCGAGTTCGGGCTTCAGGTATTTCATGTATTTGAGGCAGCTCGACCCGAGCGAGGTCATGCCAATCAGCGGCCGCGTCTTGTCCGGCCTGGTGCCGAAACGTGCGGCACCAACGACCGCGCCACAGGCCTGGGAGAGAACCGAGCGGCAGATGCCGTTGAGGCCGTAGAGGCCGCCGGCCCACAGGATCATCATCAGGTCGGGCGCAATGCGCTCGGGCGGCAGCAGGTGCGAATAGGCGATGGTCGAGACGATGAATTTCGGCACGCCGAGCGGCAGGGCCGCAGCGACGTCGAGGGCGAGATCCGTGCCCATCGAGCCGCCGAGGATGATGACGCCATCGGCCTGCCCGGCCTCGTAGAGCGAACGGGTGAGGGCGGCCGCCCCCTCTGCCATCAGCGCCATGGCGCTGTGTTCGTCGCCGCTGGCGGCGATTGCCGCTATGGTGACGCCGGCCGCTTTGGCGATGTCGTGACGGGAGTATTCAGGCACATAGGGCGGATCACCGAGAATGCTGACGTCCATCATCACAGGCATGCCGCCGGCTTCGCGGATGACGGACGCCATGAACTGGAGTTCGTCGCATTTGGTGTCTCCCGTACCCACGACCAGGATATTGGGGAGACGGTTCATGGCATTCATCAGCCGGCCCTCCTTGCCAGCGGATCGGCAGCAACCTGCTCCAACCCGAACAGTCTTTCGGAAATGCGTCTCGCCGCCGCCATCGCGGCGCGCCCCATCTTTTCCACCGTCTCCTTGTCGGCCCGCGTTGCGGGGGCTGCGATGGCGATCGCGCCGACCGGTGTGCTGCCTGGCGCGCGGATCGGTGCAGCGACACTGACGACGCCGGTTTCGAGCCCGTGATGGCAGATCGAGTAGCCGCGCCGCAGCGTCTCGCCCAGGGTCTGGCGCAGGACTGCGGGGTCCGTCAGCGTCTGATCGGTAAAGGCCTTGAGCGGCGCCGACAGGGCCGCGTCGATGTCCTTCGGCGGGCAGAAGGCAAGGAAGCCAAGGCCGGACGCGGTCGCGTGGAAAGGCAGGATGCTCCCGACATCGACGATGACGCGGTGGGCCCGCTGCGAGTCCTCCACGTGAACAGTCGAAAGGCGGCCGGCGGCGTATTCAGAAAGGTGAACGGTCTCGCCCGCTAGGCTCGCAAGCTCCCGGGCGAAGGGGATCGCCACGCTCAGATACGGGAAGCGCGCCTCACGGATACGGGCAAGCCGCACAGGCGCTCCGCCCAGACGATAGCGCCGGGTCTCCGCGTCCTGCTCGACAAAGCCGTGCTTTTCCAGTTCGACGAGAAAGCGCCGGGCAGTTGCCTTGTCGAGCCCGCAATGCCGCGCGATATCGCTGAGACCTGCTTCCTTCTCGAGCCGCGAGATCGCGTCAAGCAAAGTCAGGGCCTTACCGATGGTGCTCATCCATTCCTCCGTCGTTGAGCGCCGTCGCAAGTCATCTCTGCCTGTTCCCTTTCATGGGGCGGTGCGTCCGCCTCGTGGTTTGTCTCTGGCCGAGATACTTAACATGCAAAATAACTTGACAGGGCCGAACGCTTTTTGCAAGTCTATATTTGAAGCTAAGGTTCATATATTGAACCGAAAGACTTGCGCGGCCAAGACAAAAACAAATCCCCGCGCTTCAAGTCCGCTTCAGGGAGCTGCCGCCGGAGAGAAGGACCGGAGGCGAAAAGGCGTTCGCGCCAACCAGGGGAGCTTAAGACTATGGACAATCCATCTTCGCCCGTGACCGGAGCGAACCAGTTGCGCAAGAACGCCCTTGGCGTCGGCGCGGTCACCTTTCTCGTCGTCTCTGCTGCCGCACCTTTGACGGCCGTCGCCGGCGGCGTTCCGCTGTCGATGTTGCTCGGAAACGGCGCCGGCATTCCCGGCACCTTCCTGCTCGTCACGTTGATCCTGCTGTTGTTTTCCATCGGCTACGTCGCCATGGCGCGGCATATCCGCAATGCCGGCGCCTTCTACGCCTATACGGCCCAGGGCCTTGGCGGGTTGATGGGCGGTGCCGCGGCGATGATCGCCATCCTCGCCTACAACGCCATGCAGATTGGCGTCTTCGGCCTGTTCGGGGCGGCGACGGCGGGGCTCTTCGCCGGCTTAGGGGTCGATCTGCCCTGGTGGGTCTGGACGTTCGTGGGCATCGCCGCCGTCGGCGTGCTCGGCTATCGCCGGGTCGACCTCTCGGCCCAGGTGCTGACCGTCCTCGTCATCCTCGAATATCTCGTCGTGCTCGTCATCGATATCGCGATCCTCGCCAAGGGCGGCGACAGCGGGCTGACGGCGGTCTCGTTTACGCCCACGGCCATTCTGTCCGGCTCGCCGTCGATCGGCATTCTCTTCTGCTTTGCCGCCTTCATCGGCTTCGAGGCGACGACGATCTACAGTGAAGAAGCCCGCGAGCCTCACAAGACGGTGCCGCGCGCGACCTATATCTCAGTGCTGATCATCGGCGTCTTCTACATGTTCACCTCCTGGCTGATGGTGAATGCGGCCGGTGCCGACAAGCTGGTGCCGGAACTGCAGGGCCTTGCCGATCCGACCACCTTCCTCTTCGGCCTTGCCGAGCGTTATGCCGGCGGCTGGTTGCCGCCGCTGATGAACTTGCTCTTCGTCACCAGCCTGTTCGCCGGCGTGCTGGCGTTCCACAACGGTGTCGCCCGTTATCTCTACGTCGCCGGCCGCGAACGGCTGCTGCCCGCCTCGATCGGCGTCACCCACCCGGTCTACCACAGCCCGCATGTCGGCTCGCTGATCCAGACCGTCATCGCCGTCCTCGTCGTGGCACTCTTTGCGGCGACGGGTCAGGATCCGGTGCTGGCGCTGTTCTCGTGGCTGACGAATGTCGGCACGCTCGCCGTCATGACGTTGATGGCCTTCACCGCCTTCGCGATCGTCGCCTTCTTCAGCCGCAATCCCGGCCTCGAACGGAACCCGCTGGTGACCAAAGTCATTCCCGTCGTCACCGGCCTGATCCTCGTTGCCGTCATCATCGCGATTGCGGTCAACTTCGGTGACCTGGCAGGCGCCACCGGCATGCTCGCCGTGTTCCTGCCGGGCCTTGTCGTGATCTTCGGTGTTATCGGTCTGGCGCTTGCGGCATCGCTGAAGTCGGGCAATCCGATCGAGTTCGCCCGCCTTGGCGCAGGCCAGGAGATCTGATCGCTGCCCTGCCGTTCCCGGAACGACGCCAATCGGCTTCCGTCCGGAACTGCGTATCACCTAAGAAGGGATGGCGGACCCTCCGCCGTCCCGGCAATGCAAACGGGACCAGACATCATGCAGGACAAGATCGACCAATTGCGTAGCCTCGCCGTCGAGGGCCAAAAGCTGTTCATCAACGGCCACTGGCAGGAGAGCTTGTCCGGCGAAACGCTCGACGTCGTCTCGCCGATCGACGGCAGCCACCTAACGACGATAGCAGACGCGGGCGCGTCCGACGTCGACGCGGCGGTCCGTGCCGCGCGCGCCGTTTTCGAAAAAGGAAGCTGGTCGAAGGCGGCTCCGGCGTTCCGCAAGAAGGTGCTGACGCGCATTGCCGAAATCATCGAAGCGCAGGCGCTGGAGCTTGCGGTCCTTGGCGTGCGCGACAATGGCACCGAAATTTCGATGGCGCTGAAGGCCGAGCCCGGCAGCGCCGCCGGAACCTTCCGCTACTATGCCGAGGCGCTCGACAAGGTCTATGGCGAAATCGCGCCGACCGCCGACAACATTCTCGGCCTCGTGCATCGCGAACCGATCGGCGTGGTCGCCGCGATCGTTCCCTGGAATTTCCCTTTGATGATCGGCGCCTGGAAGATCGCGCCGGCGCTCGCCGCCGGCAATTCCGTGGTGCTGAAGCCGGCGGAGGGCGCCTCGCTCAGCTTGCTCAGGCTCGCCGAAATCTGCGCCGAAGCCGGCCTGCCGGAGGGCGTTCTGAATGTTGTGACCGGTCGGGGTGCGACGACGGGTGAGGCTATCGGGCTGCATGGCGATATCGACGTGCTCGCCTTCACCGGCTCGGGCGGTGTCGGCCGCCGGCTGCTCGAATATTCGGCGCGCTCGAACCTGAAACGCGTCTATCTCGAACTCGGCGGCAAGTCGCCGAACGTCGTCTTCGCCGATGCGCCGGATCTCGATCAGGCCGCGCGCATCTCGGCCTATGGCATCTTCCGCAACTCCGGCCAGGTCTGTGTTGCCGGTTCACGGCTGCTGGTCGAGCGCTCCATTCACGAAGCCTTCGCGGAGAAGGTGGCAGCGATCGCGGCAGGTATGAAGGTTGGCGATCCGCTGCTTCTTTCGACCGAGGCTGGAGCGATTTCGAGCAGCGTCCAGCTGAGCAAGAACCTCGATTTCGTCCGTGAAGCGGAAGTGGAAGGCGCGCGCCTGCGTTGGGGCGGCAAGCGCATCCTCGAAGAGACTGGCGGCTATTACATGCAGCCGACCGTCTTCGACATTCAGCCTGAAATGAAGCTGGCGAAGGAAGAGGTCTTCGGGCCGGTACTTGCAATCATTCCCTTCGACGACGATGCCGACGCACTCCGGATCGCCAATGCGACGGACTACGGGCTGGCTTCCGCAGTCTGGACCGCAAACCTGTCGCGCGCGCACCGGATGGTGCGCGGCATCCGCGCCGGCGTCGTGCACGTCAATACCTATGGCGGCGCCGACAACACGGTGCCGCTCGGCGGCGTCAGGCAATCGGGCAACGGCCACGACAAGTCGTTGCACGCGCTGGACAAATACACCGATCTGAAGACCGCCTGGATTCAGCTCTGACCGGGCTTGCAGGGACCGGGGCCGGACGACCGCGCGTGTCTGTTAGGACCGTGCTATCCGAAGGCGAGTTCGAGATTTTGCCGGTCTCGCGCCACCACATGGCATTTGGTCTCGAAACCCTCGCCGGCGACGACCAGAACCAGCTCCGGTGGTATGCCGGCCGAGTTCGAAACCGTGACCGCAGCGCCATCGGCACCAAGCGACCGGATAGTGCACTCTATCTTTGAATGCCTGTCGTCGAAAAGAATGGTGCCGGCTTTCAGTACGCGCTGACGAGGACCCAGCGGATAGCCGACTTCGAGACTGCTCCACTCGACGCAGCGGTTCCGTCCGCTGGCCTTGGCGAGATACATTGCCGCGTCCGCCTGGGCGAGCAATGTACCGATCTCCCTGCTCTTGAGCGATAGCGCCGATGTGCCGAAGCTCGCGGTGACTGCAAGCTGACCAAAGTCTCCGTGGATTGTTTGAGCGGCAATCGCTGCCCGCAGCTTTTCCGCTGCGGCGAGTGCGCCGTTCGCGTCGACGTGCGGCAGCATGATGGCGAACTCCTCGCCGCCGAGCCGCCCGAACAGATCGCTTGCCCGCAGATTGGACTGGCAGACGGCGCTCACGGCCTTCAAGACCTCGTCTCCTGCCGCATGCCCGTGCGTGTCGTTGACCCGCTTGAAGTGGTCGACGTCGAGGACGATGCACGACACGTCGTGCTGGTGCCTTATGGCGAGCGAAATCAGCTTGTCCGCCTCCTCGCGGAAGGCGCGGCGCGTCAACGTGCCGGTGAGCCCATCCGTCGCGGCCGACCGGAGCAAATCGATCCGGTCCATCGCCACGCCCGCCAGTTCGGTCAGGATCGTCAGGTCTTTGTCGGTGAAGTGTCTCGGCGCGCGGTCGATCGCGCATACGGTCCCGACCGTATGACCATCCCGCGTCTTGAACGGAACGCCTGCGTAGAACCGAACATGTTCCGGGCCGGTGACGGCGGGATGTCGCGAAAACCGCGGATCCTGCGTGGCGTCGTGCACGACAAGCGGTTCCTCGGAGGCGACAACATATCGGCAGAAAGTGTCTTCCCGGGGAACTTCGTCGAATGCGAGCCCCGAGCAGGCCTTGTACCATTGTCGATGTGCGTCGACCAAAGAGATGATGCCGATGTCGATCGCGAAGATCTGCTTTATCAGCCGCACGATCCGTTCAAGGCCTTGATCCTTCGGCGTGTCGAGAATGTCGAGATGTCCAAGGGCGATCAGGCGATCGAATTCCCTGCCTTTCGCGTCCGTCGTCGGCCGTCCGGCTGGCTCAGCAACCACCATTCCGTTTTCCTTTCTCATTGCGCGCCAAGCAAATAGAGCGTTTTACGGAAAAAACAAAAGCCACTGAACAGCACGTGGATGTGGATTGCCTCGGCTCTTTGGCGAAACGTCCGTCAATGGGCCGTGTTCATGTAGGCGGGGCGAGACCCCGCCCACGCCTAGCCGCCGAAACTTCCGAGCTGCGTCGGCACATGCACGTAGTTGCGATCGAAATAGAGCAGCGCATTGCCGTCGCTGCGCGAGCGGATGCCGACGACCCGGCCGATGAGGATGTGGTGTGTTCCAAGCAGCCGCGCCTCGGCGAGTTCGCAGTCGAGCGAGACGATGGCGTCTTTGACCGCGAAGCTGCCGGATTGCATCTCGACCCAGTCGGCCGCGGCATAGCGGGCCGCCATATCCTGCGTCGCGCCGGCGAAGTGGCTGGCGAGATCCCTATGGTCGTGGCTGAGCACGTTGACGCAGAAGCGCCGGTTGTCGATGAAAAGGCCGCATTGGGTGGAGTTGCGGTTCATGCAGACGAGCAGCGTCGGCGGCTCGTCGGTCACCGAGCACATGGCGGTGGCGGTGAACCCGCCGCGTCCGGCGGGTCCGTTGGTGGTGATGACGTTGACCGGCGCGCAGACCCGCGCCATCGCGTTGCGAAACTCCGTCTTCGAAACGAGCGGTTCCATGACGGGCCTCATTCGGCGGCGTTGCGCAGAGCGGCCGCATCGTCGAGCGGCGGAAGCCAGGTGCTGCCGGTCCAGCCGTTCTCGTCATAGTCCGCCATGCACTGGTCGACGAGCGCTTCCATCTCCTTGAGACGCCCGCCGCGTTCGGCCCCTTTCAATACCTGCAGCCGCACCTCTTCAGGCGCGCCGGCATAGTTGAGTTCGTAGAGCGCGTGGCGTCCGCCGAACTCCGTGCCGGTCGCGTCCCAGAGCAGTTTCATGATCTTGATGCGCTCGATGTGCCCCATATCGTTAGAGCCGCGGACATATTGCGCCAGGTAACGATCGATCTCGGGATTGCCGAAGTCGCGCACTGATGAGGGCAGGTAGATGAGGCCCGAGGCGATAACCTTGCGGATCGTCTCGATCACACGCGGGTAGGCCTCCGACATGAAGGTTCGATAGGAAAGCGCGGCTTCCAGATTGGGAAGCACGGCGCCATCGGCCCAGGGGATGGGATTGTGGGCCATGGCGTTGGAGAAGCTCCAGAACATGTGGCGGAGCGCGATGACCTCGCCGAGTGCTGCCTGATTGCCGCGGAGGGCGTCGCCGCCGGTTGCACGGAGCGCCTTGGCAAGCAGACCGGCGAGGAAGTCGAGTTTCACGGCGAAACGGGTACAGCCCTGGAAGCAGTAGCCGTGCATAAAGCCGGAAGCCGGGTGGAAGGAAAGGATCTTGGCGGCATCGCGCAAGACCAGGACGTCCTCCCAGGGCACGAAGACGTTGTCGAGCACTAGGATCGCATCGTTCTCGTCGAAGCGCGACGACAGCGGATAGTCGAAGGGATGGCCGACGGTGTTGGCTGTCTGCTCGTAGGAGACGCGGCAGAACATCTTGATCCCGGGCGCGTTCATCGGAACGATGAACATCACCGAGAGCGAGGGATCCTCCGTTACCGTCGCCGAACTTTGCGCCAGGAAATTATAGTGCGTCAGCGCCGAAGAGGTCGCGACCACCTTGGCACCGGAGACGTAGATGCCGGCGTCCGTTTCCTTGGTGATGTGGACGAAGACGTCCTTGACCGCATCGGCCGGCTTGTGGCGGTCGATCGGCGGGTTGACGATCGCGTGGTTCATGAAGAGCGCCGCTTCCTGGGCGCGTTTATGCCAGGCGAGCGCGTTGTCCTTGAACGGGCCATACCAATTGGCATTGGCGCCGAGCGTGTTCATCAGCGCCGCCTTGTAGTCGGCGGTGCGGCCCATCCAGCCATAGGACATGCGTGCCCATTCGGCGATCGCGCCCTGCTGGGCGGCAAGATCGGCGGAGGAGCGGGCGACGCGGAAATATTTGTGGGTGTAGCCGCCGGACCCCGTGTCGGTCGGCGCCGTCAGGATGTCCCTCTTTGCCGGATCATGCAGCGCGTCATAGAGCCTGGCGAGCGACCGGGCGGAATTGCGCATCGCCGGATGGCTGGTCACGTCCTTGATGCGTTCGCCGTTGATATAGACCTCGCGGCCGTCGCGCAGGCTTTCCAGATATTCGGCGCCGGTGAAGGGCCGCGTCCTGTCGGCGCGGAAATCCTCTGCTCTCATTTTCTCCTCCTTGAGTTTCGTCAAGGCTAGGCGTTGAAATCATTGGCCGCCATGGACAGAATGGCAAAATGACTTGTACTTTTTTCGGTGGGCCATGACCGACGCCATTCCAAGTTTCTTCGTCTACGGTGAACCGGAGCAACAACTCGAACCCGGATTTTTCCATGTCGAGACGGTGATGGCGCGGCGTAACCTGCATCAGGGACAGGTGAAGGCGCATAAACACGATCAGATGGGGCAGATCACCTTCTGGATGAGCGGCCGCGGCACCTATTTCATCGACGACAGGCCATTGGACTTTTTGGCACCGGCCGTCAGCTTCGTGCCGAGCGGCATCGTGCATGGTTTTTCCGTCGATCCTGAGACGAGCGACGCGGTCGTCGTCTCGGTCGCCGATGGCGCGCTGCTCTCGATCCGGGAGAACACCACGCTTCCTGTTGATGCGCCGGTCATGATCCGTGGCGACGGCGAGGACCGGGGCTGGCGCCGTCTTGCCGAACTGCTCGATATCGTTGCCGACGAATATGCCGGCGGTGCGCCCGGCACCCAACAGATGCTCGCCTCGCTGGTCGCCGCCGTCCTCACCCAGATCGCCCGTCTGGCATCCGCCACGCCATCTCCGGCCCAGCCGTCGCAGGCGATGCTGGCGGCTCAGCTGCGCCGGCTTATCGATTTGCACTTCCGGGAAAACTGGAGCGTCGCGCAATACACCGACGCGCTGGCAACGACACCGCATCTCATCGCCAAGGCGAGCAGGGACGCCTTCGGCATGCAGGTCAAGGAGCTCATCAACGAGCGTCGATTGCTCGAGGCCAAGCGCCTGCTGCTCTTCACCGTGCGGCCGCTGGAAGACATCGCCTATGAAATCGGCTTTGCTGATGCCGCGTATTTCTCGCGCTTCTTTCGCCTGAGGGTCGGTGAGGCGCCGAGCGACTGGCGCCGGGCGCGGGTGAACTCGCCCGCAGCCGGCTAACCGTCCACCCAAGGAGCGGTTGGTCCGGTCGCCATGACTGGGCGGCTATCGGCCGTAGTTCCGCATCACCTCCATCAGAGGCTCATGCCGGATCGCCTGAATCTTGAAGCGATCATGGGCGGTGCCACCGGAATCTTCCGCCGCGATCATCGCGTTGACCACCGCTTCCTCGACGCTGTCGACAGTCGCGAGATAGACCGGGTCGAGCAGGTCGTCGTTGACGATCTCCAGCGACAGACGCGGCGGCGCCCTGTGCGCCATCGGCTGAGTGTTGGCCGTGGAAAAGGCGAGGAAGATGTCGCCGGAATTGTTGCCGCCGGGCGTGCCGTTGCGGCCGATGCCGATCGCCGCCCGACGCGCCAAGCGCTTCAGCTGATGCGGCGCCATCGGCAGGTCGGTGGCGATCACGACGATGATCGAGCCGCGCTCCTGCATTTGGCTTTGCGGCGTGCCGTCGCGCATGTGCTCGCCGACGGGAACGCCGCGGATCGTCAGCCAGTCGCGTTGGCCGTGATTGGCCTGTACCAGCGTGCCGATCGTGTAGTCGCGGCCACCGAATTCGACGACGCGCGATGCGGTGCCGGTGCCGCCCTTGAAGCCATAGGCGATCATGCCCGTTCCGCCACCGCAATTGCCCTCCTCCACCGGGCCCGAGGTGGCGCTGTCGAGTGCTGCGCGCACATCCGCTTCGGTGATCGGCTGGCCGTTGATGTCGTTCAAGACACCGTCATAGGTCTCCGCCACCACCGGCATCAGCCAGAGGAAATCATCCGTGTCATACGTCGACCGGTAGCGCTCCAGCATCCACTTGATGGTGGCGTGGTGCGTCATGCCGACGGCATGGGTGTTGGTGATCATGACCGGCCCAAGGAAGAAGCCGCCATCTTCGATCCAGTGGGTGCCGGTCATTTCGCCGTTGCCGTTGAAGCGGTGTACGCCGGCATAGACCGGGACGGGGGTGGCCGAAGCGGCATGCGGCAGGATGGCGGTGACGCCGGTGCGGACCAGACGCTTTCTGCCCGGCCGCGGAATTTCTTCCTCGATCGTGCGGAAACCGACGGTTATGCCTTCGACATCGGTGATGGCGTTGAAGCGGCCGGTGCGGCCGGAAAAGGGCAGGCCGATATCGCGGGCGCGGGTGGCGGGCGAGGTGAGAGTTTTATCGTTCATGATCATTTCTGCCGGGAGCGAAGATAGAGGCCGAGCGAGGCGACGACGAAGGAGAAGGAGAGCATCATCACGGCAATCGCGTTGATCTCCGGTTTGATGCCGCGCCGAAGCATGGAGAAGATGAACATCGGCAGCGTGGTGACGTCGACGCCGGCGATGAAGTAGGTGATGACGAGATCGTCCATCGAGATGATGAAGGCGAGCAGCGCGCCGCCGACGATCGCCGGAAAGAGTTGCGGCAGCACCACCCGGCGAAAGGTCATCCATTCATTGGCGCCGAGATCGGCGGACGCGTGCTCCAGCGTCCGGTCCATGCCGGCAAGTCGGGCCGAGACGACGATGAAGACGTAGGAGATCAGGAAGGTGCACTGGCCGATGATGATCGTCGTCAGCCCCAGCCGGATGCCGGAATTGACGAAGAAGATCAGAAGCGCGATGCCGAGCACGATATCCGGCATCAGCATCGGCATGAACATCACCACGCGGTAGAAGCGCTGGCCGACGAATTCGAAGCGATAGAGGCCGATGGCGATCGCCGTGCCGAAGATGGTCGCAATGGCTGTCGTAGAGGCGGCGATCACCAGACTGTTCCAGACCGCCTGCAGCAGTTGGCCCGTCGATTCGATGTAGAGAGCGCTTTCGGAAACCTTGGTCTTGAAGCCGAGAACCTGGGCGTACCATTCGGTGGTGAAGCCCGTCCAGGTCATCATGTTCACCGGATTGGCGTTGAACGAATAGACGGCGATGACGACGAGCGGAATGTAGATGAAGGCGAAGAAGAGGCCGGTGTAGGCGATCAGGCCGCCGGTGAATAGGGATCGAGCGAGCTTCATGGGTCACCTCACCGTGCCAGCGCAGCGGCGGCGCTGCGCCGACCGGAAAGCACCACGTGGGCGATCATCATGATCAGCATGACGGTCATCACCATCATCGCCAGTGCGGCGCCGAAGGGCCAGTTGCGGGCCGCGAGGAACTGCTGTTCGATCAGGTTGCCGAACATCATCACCTTGGCGCCGCCGAGCACCGCCGGCACGACGAAGTTGCCAAGTGCCGGAATGAAGACGATGACCGCGCCGCCGGCAATGCCGGGAGCGGTTAGGGGCAGGATGATGCGCCAGAAGGTGCGCAGCGGCCCGGCGCCGAGATCGAGCGAGGCGCGCACCAGCGTCCAGTCAAGTTTCTCGACGCTGGCATAAACAGGCATGAACATGAAGGGAATGAATACATAGGTCATGCCGAGAATGATCGCGCCCTTGGTGTAGATCAGGTCGAGCGGCCGCTCGATCAGCCCCGTTGACAGAAGCATCTCGTTGACGAGGCCGGTCTGGCGCAGGATCAACACCCAGACGAAGAGCCGAACGATCAGGCTGGTGAAGAAAGGCAGCGTGATCAGGAACAGGCAGAAATTCTTCCAGCGCTCGGAAAGCCGGGCGATGCAGAAGGCGGCGGGATAGCAGACGAGAAGGGTCGCGAGCACCGTCAGGGCCGCGATCTCGACCGAGCGCAGGAAGATCGCGATGTAGATCGGATCGAACTCCTCGAACATCGGATCGGCAAAACCGAGGATGCGACCGAAGTTATGCGGGTAGAAGGTCCACTCCACCCCACCATAAAGGCCGGGCGCGAGAAGGCTGGTGACGACCATGATCGCGAGCGGCCCGAGGAAGAAGACGGCAAGGAAGGCCGAGACGGGTCCGAGCAAAACGGCGAGCTGAAAGCGGCGGCGGCCGGCGATCGACATCTCACGCACCCCCGGCATTGGCACCGATGAGGTGCACCGCAGCAGGGTCATAGGCAAGCCGCGCCTTGCGTGTCCGTTCGACCGTGCCGACGAGATTGCGCCGATTGGCTGGAACTTCCGCAATCACCTTGCGTCCCTCGGCAGTGCGGCCGAACAGCTCGAAGGTGGAGCCGACAAAAACGATCTGGTCGAGATCGACGTCGATCGTCGGAAAGGGGGCGTTTTCCTCCGCAAGGAAGAACTGTTCCGGCCGGATCAACGCCGTCGCTTTGGTCGAAATTTTCTTGTCGCAGGGCTGGTGGCGGATCGCCATGCCATCCGCCGTCATCAGCCGGTCGCCGGCGAGCGTGCCCTCGAACAGGTTGCTGGCGCCGATGAAGGTGGCGACAAAGGTGTTGACCGGGTGGTCGTAGATGGCGCGCGGCGTATCGAGCTGCTGGATGCGGCCACCGGAGAGCACGGCGACGCGATCCGACATCGTCAGCGCTTCCTGCTGGTCGTGGGTGACGAAGATGAAGGAGATGCCGAGCTCGTTCTGCAGCGTCTTCAGTTCGATCTGCATCGCCTGACGCAGGTTCTTGTCGAGCGCCGACAGCGGTTCGTCGAGCAGCAAGAGTTTCGGCCGGGCGATGATGGCGCGGGCCAGCGCCACGCGCTGTTGCTGGCCGCCGGAGAGCTGGCGCGGCCTGCGGCCTTCCATGCCTTCCAGTCCTACCATCTTCAAGGCGGCGGCGACCTTTTCACGGCGCGCCGGCTTGGCGACGCCCGCGACTTCCAGCGAATAGGCGACGTTTTCGCCGACCGTCATGTGCGGAAACAGCGCATAGTTCTGGAAGACCGTGTTGACCGGGCGGCGGTAGGGCGGCCGGTCGGTGATGTCCTCGCCGTCGATGAGGATCGAGCCGCCGTCGAGTTCGACGAAACCGCTGATCGCCTGCAGCAGCGTGGTCTTGCCGCAGCCGGAGGGCCCGAGCAAGGTCAGGAATTCGTTGCGGCGGACGTCGAGATTGATGCTGTCGAGAGCGGTCACGATGCCGCCTTCCGGAGTGGTGAAGGCCTTGCTCGCCTCCACCAGCCGGACGATGGAATTCTGCATACTTCTGTTCCCCAAAATGTTATGCAAATAACGCTTGTGCGTTTCCGATATATGGATACCATTTGGCTATCGGAGTCAACGGCCACCAGAAGCCGTGATCCGGAAGCGGCCGGCAAGGGCCGTAGAGGGGCCGAACGGCCATGACCATCAGAGGAGAATGATGATGACAATGACGAATGGGGTGACGTGTGTAGGCAAGAGGCCTTTCGCCACCCGCGCACGTGGCGTGGCCGTTTTGCTGACGACACTTTCCGCTCTGTTCGGCACCGCGGAAGCGGCCGAGCTCAACATCTACAACTGGGGCGAATACATCAATCCGGCTGTCCTCAAGAAGTTCGAGGAAGAGACCCAGATCAAGGTCAACCTCTCCACTTATTCCTCGAACGAGGAGATGCTGGCGAAGATCCAGGGTGGGGCCACGGGTTACGATATCGTCTTCCCGTCGGTCCACATGCAGGACATCATGGCCAAGCTCGACCTGCTCGAAAAGACGGACATCAACGACTACGAGGGCTTCAAGAATATCGACCCGACCTTCCTTCGGGCCAAGAGCGATCCGAAGGGCGAGTATTGCCTACCTTACGCCTTCGGCTCGGTCGGCATTCTCTACAACAGAAAACTTCTCGGCAAGGACGTGACCGGCTGGCGCGACCTGATCGAGACGGTGAAGGCGAAAGGGCTGAAGTTCACGCTGCTCGACGACATGCGCGAGGTGCTTTCGGTGGGTCTGATCCTCAACGGTCACAAGGTCAATTCCACCGACCCGGCGGAATTGCAGCAGGCTGCCGATACGATCATCGCGATGAAGCCCGACGTTGCCGCCTTTACCTATGACACCCGCCCGATGGTCGCTGCCGGCGATGTCGCGGCTGGTCACTTCTTCGTCGGCTCGATGGTCGATGTCTTCGCCAACCCCAAAGACCTCGGCTACGTGATCCCCGAGGAAGGGGCGACGATGTACCAGGAGGATATCTGCGTCCTGAAGTCGGCCCCCAACAAGGACAACGCGGTCAAGTTCCTGCAGTTCTATACGCGCCCGGAAGTCGCGGCGCTCAATATTGAACAGCAGACCAACGGGACGGCCAACGTGCCGGCGCGGCAATTGACCCCCGAGCAGATCAAGAACAGCAAGGAAATCAACCCGCCGCCGGAAACCATGCAGAAGCTGCAAATCTTCGAAGACCTCGGCCCCGGCGTGCGCCAGCTCGACCGGGTCTGGACGAAGGTGAAGACGGCGCAATAAAGACGCAATGCGACGACAGGAGCGGATGCGGCGGTTTGTTACCCGGCATCCGCTTCGGCAGACTTGCGTGTTTCCTTACCTCGTGGCTGAGGATAAACATGCAGCAATTCAAAGTGCTGCAGCGACCTTTTTCCGTCTGATAAGACCGGTGGCGCTGTAGAATGGGAGGGGACGTGGCACCGCGCATCCTGAAGCTGCTGCGCAGCGACGAGATGAGACGCTCGAAGTCGGACAAGCTCATCGCCAACTACATCGAGCGCAACCTCGCCGAGATCCCCTTCGAAACGGCGCGCTCGATCGCGACCCGCCTCGAAGTGTCGCCGATGACCGTCGGGCGCTATCTCCGGCGTTTAGGCTTCGATGGCCTCGACCAGCTGAAGCACGAGCTCAGGCGTGACGGCTCCAACAATCCCGCCTGGCAGGTCAAGGGCTCTGTCGGCCGGTTGCGGGAGGATAACCGCGAAGGCAAGCTGCTCGCCGGCCTGATCCAGCAGCAGGTCGACAATCTCGGCATGATCTACGAGCTGACGACCGCCCCGGAATGGCAGCAGACGATCGACGCCCTGATTGCTGCGAGCGAAGTCTATGTCGCCGCCTATCAGAACGTTCGCGGCATCGCGCAATATTTCGCCAGCCAACTGTCCTATACCCGGCCGCGCGTGCAGTTCGTCGACGGCCTCAACGGCACCTATGCCGAGCTGCTCGATGGCTCGGTCGAGGGGCGAGTGCTGTTCCTGCACGATGTGCGCCGTTTCGCCGCCAAGGCCCGGCCGCTTGCCGAGGAAGCCCGCCGCGCCGGCGTCAAGGTCATCCTCTATACCGACGAGTTCTGCCCCTGGGCACCTGAGGTCTCCGATATCTGCCTCATTGTGCCCGGGTCGCACGGTCCGCTGTGGGACGGGGCGGCGACAACCGTCGCGGTCATGGACCTGCTCTTGAGCAACATCATTGTCGTGCTCGGCGATGATGTCGGTGAGCGCGTCGCCCAGCTGACCCGGCTGCAGAACATCTTCGGCGATTTCGAGGACTAGGCAGCGATACCAGGAAAAGTGTGCAGCGGTTTTCTGTCCGGAATCGCGTCCAAAATTCGAAGTCTCCGTTCAGCCCTGGGTCGCCTGCGGGATGTAATCCCGCGCAATATCGATCGATGTCGGGCGCCCATCGAGAAAGAGCTCGCCGATGCGCGGCGCCGTCCGGGCGATGACCTTGCCAGCCTTGATCACGAACAACCGGTTCGGCTTCAGCCGCAGGGCCTCGCTGACATCGGCCGCCTGCAAGAGGACCAGATCGGCCTTGAAGCCCACCTCCAGCCCATAGCCCTCAAGGCCCATGGTTTTCGCCGAGTTCACGGTGATCGCGTCGAAGATCCTGCACTTGTCCTCGATGCCGCCCATCTGCGTCACATGAACAGCCATATGGGCGACTTCCAGCATGTCGCCCGACCCCATCGAGTACCAGGGATCCATGACGCAATCGTGCCCGAAGGCGACGTTGAGCCCAGCCGCCATCAACTCCTTCACTCGTGTCATGCCGCGGCGTTTGGGATAGCTGTCGTGGCGCCCCTGCAGCATGATGTTGATCAGCGGATTGGGGATCACGTTGATCTTCGCTTCCACCATCAGCGGGATGAGCTTGGAAACATAGTAGTTGTCCATCGAGTGCATCGAAGTGAGATGCGAGCCCGCAACGCGTCCCTGCAATCCGAAGCGCACGGTCTCGGCCGCCAGCGTCTCGATGTGGCGCGACAACGGGTCGTCGGTCTCGTCGCAATGCATGTCGACGGGCAGGCCGCGGTCGGCGGCGATGCGGCAAAGCGCCTCCACCGAGCGTGCGCCATCCTCCATCGTCCGCTCAAAATGGGGAATGCCGCCGACGATATCGACGCCCATGTCGAGCGCACGCTCAAGCGATGCGACGCCATCGGGCGCCCGATAGTAGCCATCCTGCGGGAAGGCAACGAGCTGCAGGTCGATATAGGGCGCGACCTTCTCCCTGACCTCGAGCAGCGCTTCGGCCGTGACCAGCCGAGGATCCGACGTGTCCACATGGCTGCGGATGGCGAGAAGCCCCTGGCTGACGGCGAGATCGCAATAACGCAGCGCCCGCTCGACCAGCGCCTCCTTGGTCAAGGTTGGGCGCAACTCGCCCCAGAGCGCGATGCCCTCAAGCAGCGTGCCGGAGATGTTCATCCGCGGCAGGCCGAGCGACAGCGTTGCATCCATGTGGAAATGCGGATCGCAGAAGGGTGGGCTCAGCAACCGGCCGGTGGCGTCGATCTCTTCGCCCGCGGTCGCGGCAAGGTTCGGCTCGATTGCGCCGATCGTTCCGCCGCGGATGCCGACGTCGATGCCCTGGCGTCCGTCCGGCAGGTTGGCGTTTCGAATGATCAGGTCGAACATGGCTGGCTTCTCCAGATGTCAAGCCGCTTGTGGACCAAGCTGGCATGCCTACGATCCGAAGCTCTTGCGATAGGCGGCCGGCGACGTGCCGAATCGACGAACGAAGGAACGACGGAAGGCGATATCGTCACGGAAGCCGATATCCGTGGCAATCTTTTTCAGTGGAATGCCGGTGTCTTCGGCAAGCCTGCGTCCCGCCTCGAGCCGCATGCTCTCCACGTAGTCGGCGGGCGTCATGCCCACCTCCTGTTTGAACTGCCTGGAGAAGTTTCGCTCGCTCATGCCGACGCGCCAGGCAACCGCTGCGACGCCGAGGTCGGCAGAGAGATTGTCGGCAATAAAATCCTGAGCCGCACGAATGGGTGTCTTCTGTGCAAGCTGGCCGGCGAGAAGGGTGCTGAACTGGGTCTGGCCGCCGGGCCGCTTGAGGAAGACAACGAGTTCACGTGCGACCTTCAAAGCGATGTCCAGGCCGAGATCCTTCTCGACGATGGCAAGCGCCAGGTCGATGCCGGCCGTTACGCCGGCTGAGGTCCAGACGTTGCCGTCCTTGGTGAAAATGCGGTTGGGCTCGAGTTTCACCTCCGGGAAGCGCTTGCCGAATTCCACCGCTTGCGACCAATGCGTCGTCGCCCGCCTGCCGTTTAAGAGACCCGCCTCGCCGAGCACGAAGGCGCCGGAGCACACCGATCCGAAACGGCTGGCGCGAGCCGATGCTTCCTTCACCCAGGCGAGAAGCGATGCTGGCAGTGGCCGTTCATGAATGAGCGGATCCCCGGCCACAAGCAACGTATCGATGTCGGAAACACCTTCCTCCAGCGACCGATCCGGCAGCAGCGTCAACCCGGAAGATCCGCGCACCGGACTGCCGGACGCGCTGACGACCTCCACGGAATAGTGGTCGGTGCCGCTCTGACGGTTGGCCTCCGCAAACACGTCCGAGGGCCCGATGACGTCGAGAAGCTGCACGCCCTGCATGGCGACGATGGCGACCTTGTGAACGGCCATTAACGAACCTCGAACAATCTGCCGGTCAGGACGATGCTGACCGTACGATAGAAGACGACAGCGATGGCGCCGGCAAGAAACAGGAAGAACAGTCCCGCCAGGACGGTCAGGATAGCGCTCCCGGCAGAAGCGGCATACCGGAAGAAGGCGATCGACAGGGCAGCAAGCGGAAAGCTGATGGCCCACCAGGTGACGCTAAAGGGAACATGGGAGCGGAACACCATCGGCGACAGGACGAGCATGAGAAACAGGGCAAAGTAGAACAGGACCGTGGCGAAGAGATCGACCGAACCCGTGACGTTAGTATAGGCGAGGAAGCCGACGGCAAAGGGGGCGACCAGAACCATGAGGGACGGCCGAGCCAGCGCCGGAAGCGGATCTTCGTGGCGCAACCGCGAGAAGATGAGCGCGATAAAGACCGCGGCGATGACGCTGCCGACCGAAAAGGCAAGCATATTGACTTCATGCGCCCAGGAGAACGGCATGGCGTGGCCGGTAACGGCGATATCAAGGGTGGCGACGCCGGGGATGAGTAGCGGCGGCAGGGTGGTATCGCGCGACTGCTGCCGGCCGAGGAAGCCTCTGGCGACGACATAGGCGAGGGCGAAGGTCAGCGCAGACGCGATGGTCCAGACGACCTCTGACAGCAGCGGGCTGTAAAGGTTCAGAAAGGCAGACTGCAGAAGCAGGCCGATTGCGACGGTCGCAAAGAAGTTGCTTTGAACCGGATGGGCGAATTCAGCGGCGACCGAGCCCGGGTGCCGGCGCCATTTGATGGCATAGCCCAGGGCAAGGCTCAGAAAGATCGAGGTACCGAGCCAGCCGACATATTCCCCGGGAAGGGCCGGCAGTCCGATCGTCCTGGTGGCTTCGCGCCAGGCGAGGCTCAGGCCCGTGATGCCCATTACCGAGGCGAACAGGTTGATCGGAAGCTGCGAGATCGACCGCTTGGTCAGCAGCGTGCTGTTCGAGAGATCTATGGATTGAACGGTCATTGGCTTGTTCCTGTCCGAAAGAGTGCTGACAGGATTAAAACACGCTGCACCTTTGTCTTGAATGATGCAAACAGTACGATTTCGGACTCGCTGCGTATGTTTCCGGCCAAGGACCGCTCAGTATCGCCGCCAGGTCGGTTGCCGACCACCTCGGTCGGGTCACGGTGCCCCGTAGCTGCGCCAGAGAACATAGAGGCTGACGGAAAAGATGATGGCGCGGAAAATCTGCGTCAGCGTATCGCGCTGGGTCGCAAGCCGGGTGGAGACGATGGTGCCAACGATTCCGCCCAAAATGCCGCCGGCGATGAAGTAGCCGGCGATGCGCCAGTCTACCAAACCCGAGGAAGCGTAGTTGATCGCGGCCGTCAGGCCGAAGGTGCCGACGGCAAGCAACGACGTGCCGACCGCATTGATGAGCGGCATGCCCGTTGCAAGCAGCAGGCCGGGGACGATCAGGAAACCGCCGCCGATGCCGAAGAAACCGGAGCAGGTACCGGTCAAAAGCGCCGTCACTCCGGTCTTACCGTGCGTCCCGATCGAAAGTGATTGCGGCGTGGCCGCCGTGTCGCACTTTACCTTTTTCATGGCGAAGCTGACGAACATCATCACCAGCCCGAACAGGAACAGCAGGCGCTGGCCGTCGACCAGCTTGCCGAGGCTGGAGCCAAGATAGGCGCCAAGCGAGCCGGCCACCGTGAAGATCAGGGCGCACCGCCACCAAAGATGGCCGCGAAGCGCGTGGCTGACGAGGTTGAGATAGGCGTTGACAGAAACCGCGAGCGCTCCGGTGCCGAGCGCCGTATGCACGTCGCGAATGCCCACGACATAGATCAACAGTGGCGTCGCGAGAATCGAGCCGCCGCCGCCAATCAAGCCGAGCGTGAAGCCGGTGAGCGAGCCGGAGCCGATCGCGAGCAGCATTTGCTGGAAAGGATCCGCCACGATGCCTCTACCCCCAGACCGAACCGGGAAGGGCGTCGAGCGGGATTTTCAGGTAGCGCCGGCCATTGTCTTCGGCGGCCGGGAGTTCGCCGCCGCGGACATTGACCTGCAGCGCATGCAGAATGAGCTTCGGCATCGGCAAGGTGCGGTCGCGCGCCTCGCGCAAGCCGACGAAATCGGCCTCGGACTTGCCGGCGACATGCGGGTTTTTGGACTTCTGCTCCGCGACCGTGCTTTCCCAGCGCGCCTTGCGGCCGCCGGGGCAATAATCGTGGCCGGTGAAGAGCCGAGTTTCATCCGGCAGTGCCAGGATCGCCTGGATCGAACGCCAGAGGTCGGCAGCGCTTCCCCCCGGGAAATCGGCGCGCGCCGAGCCGCTATCGGGCATGAACAGCGTGTCGTGAATGAAGGCTGCGTCGCCGATCACATAGCTGATCGACGCGAGTGTGTGGCCGGGCGAATGCAGGACGCGAGCCTTGAGCTCGCCGATCCGGAACGTCTCGCCGTCAGTAAACAGCCGGTCCCATTGCGAACCGTCGCAGGCGAAATTCGGCCAGTTATAGATCGCTTTCCAGATCCGCTGCACGCCCTTCACGTGTTCGCCGATCGCCGTCGGCGCTCCCGTCCGGGCCTTGAGATAGCGCGCCGCCGAGAAATGGTCGGCATGAGGGTGGGTGTCGAGGATCCATTCGACGGTCAGGCCTTTGGCCGCGACATGGTCGATGATCGCGTCGGCATTCCGCGTGGCGGTCGAGCCCGACTTCTCGTCGAAATCGAGCACCGGGTCGATGATCGCGCATTTGCCCGTCGCCGGATCGGCAACAACATACTGGATGCTGCCGGTGCGGGCGTCGTAAAAGCCGGTCACATCGGGCTTATGCATAGGCGAGCGCCTCTTCAGCCGTTGCGCACGGGAAGAAGATTGCGCGAGCGGGGTCAAAATCGTAATCGGCTTCGAAGGTGGGCGCGTCCGCCGCCAGCTGGGCGACGCAATCGAGGATGAACTTCACCTTTTCGTCCGAAAGCAGGACGCTGAAGTTCAGCCGTGTGAACCCGGGCTTCTCGATCTCTTCGCCGGCGAGGATCGCCTGTCGGATCTGTTCGGAGTGTTCGGCATCGATCGACAGCAGCCGGTGTACGTAGGGCCCGGCACAGGCGCAGCCGCCGCGTGCCTGGATGCCGAAGCGATCGCTGAGCATGCGAGTAACGAGCTGCTGGTGGACATAGCCGCCCTTGCCGTTCCTGATGCGGAAGGAGAAGATCGGCAGGCGATCCGGTTCCTGAAGGCCGAGCAGCTCCAGCTGCGGGACGGTCTTCCAGGCGGCAAAGGCCTGTTGGGCCAGCGCGCGGTTGCGCCTTTCCATTTCTTCAAGACCGATCGCATGCTTGACGATGAAGGCGAGGGCTGCGCGGATGTCGCCGACGACATTCGGTGTTCCCGCTTCTTCGCGTGCTTCGAGATTGCCGCTGTAGTCGTGGGTATCAGGCGAAACGAACTTCACGGTGCCGCCACCCGGCCAGGTCGGTTTGTCGGTCACGACGCCGTCGCGGCGAACGATCAGGATGCCGGAGGCGCCCGGACCGCCGATGAACTTGTGCGGCGAGACGACAATGGCGTCGATCTCGAGACCGGCAGGCGACATGGAAATCGGAACGTAAGGACCGGCGCCGGCATAGTCCCAGATCATCTTCGCGCCGGCCCCCTTGACCATCCGGGTGATCGCCGCGACGTCGCTGGTGATGCCGGTGATGTTCGAACCGGCAGAGAGTGTGCAGACCGTCAGGTCCCGTGAACCGGCGTTTAGCGCTTGGGCAAGTTCGGCAAGGTCCGGCCCGCCCGCCTGGCATTCGGCCAGTTCGACGATCTCAGCACCGCTTTCACGCCATGGCAGGATGTTGGAGTGGTGCTCGTAGGGCCCGATGATGACGCGGACCTGTTTGCCCGCCGCTACGGCTTCGGCAACGCCGAACAGCTTGACCAACCGGTTGATGCCCGAAGTGGCGCCGGAACCGGTGAAAATCACGGCGTGGTCGGCAGTCGCGCCACAGAATTCGCCGATCAGCGCGCGCGCTTCCCGCCGCAACCGGGTCATGAAGCCGCCGCAATAGGAGGCTTCCGTGTGGCTGTTGGCGTAATAGGGCAGGACTTCGTCGAGCACGAAGCTTTCGATCACCCGCAGTGCCCGGCCGGAAGCGACATAGTCGGCATAGACGAGCGGCTTCGTGCCATATGGGCCGACGATCTGCGCCTTCGCGCCGACGAGATCGTCGCGAAGATCGGCAATCATGCCCGGGCGGTTCAAAGCCTGGCGGAACTTGGCAAGCGGGCTAAGCTCCTCACAGGAGTGGCGGTGAACTGTTGGAACGATCATCTCGCTAACCTCCGTTGGAGCGAACATTGACAGCGATTATATTCCCCTTCATGGTCAAAAAATTCACCTATCTTCCTGCACCAGTCGCGCTGTATTGTGTCAAATGATCGAAGAATCATCAAAAATAGATAGTTTTGATCTGAAGATCATGACGTTGCTGCAAAAGGATTCGAGCCTCTCGCAGCGTGAGTTGGCGGAGCGGGTCGGGTTATCGCAAAATGCCTGCTGGCGGCGCCTTCAGCGTCTGCAGTCGATCGGCATGATCCGGGGTTCGCACTGCGACATCGATCTCAGTGCTCTGGGCCTGGATCTGACGGTGATCGTGATGATCCGCACACGCCATCACTCCAAGGAATGGAGCGACGGCTTCCGGCAGCATGTCGAGCGACTGCCGGAAGTGATCGACTTCTACAGGATCGGCGGGGACTGGGACTATCTAATCAAGGTGGTGACCCGGGGCATGGGCGGCTACGACGCCTTTTATCAGAAGCTCATCACCAACTTCGATCTCGCCACGGTCACGGGCTTCTTTTCCATGGAGGCGATCATCAACAATCGCCCGGTGGATCTCAGCCGGTTGAAGTAAGGCGCCGGGCTCCGGCGCCACATTTTGTGGTCACATCACGCCGAAGCGCTCGAAGGCCTCGACCGTGCTCATGCCGGCCTCGATCGCGAGGCGCACCTTGCTTTCGGTTTCGGCCTTTTCCAGCGCCAGCGCGATTGCTTCCCGTTCCGCCTCGCGCGGGATGACGAGCACGCCGTCGCGGTCGCCGAAGAGGATATCGCCCGGCCGGATGCGGATGCCGCCGATCTCGATCGGGATACCGTAGTCGACGACCTTGCCGCGCGGCCCCTGGTCCTGCGCATAGGATCCGTAGCAGAAAGTCGGAAAATCGAGCGCAAGAATGCCGGCGCTGTCGCGGCAATAGCCGTCGCAGATCGCGCCGGCGGCTTTTAGTTTCATTGCACGGGTCGACATCAGCTCGCCCCAGACGGCGTAACGTGGCGAGGAGCCGGAACAGACATAGATCTCGTTGGGTTTGAGGCTATCGAGCGCGTGGAACATCAGGCCGAACGGTTTCGAGCTGAATTCCGAATGGCCGCTCGCCTCGGCGGTTGCGAAGAAATCGGCTTCGAGTACGGGCATCGCCCGCCCGACGGCGACCATGTCGTCGCGGAGCGCCCGGATCTGCGGCGGCAGGAACTGGTGTTGCAGCCCCATCGTGTCGAGGATGTCGCCGACCACGGCCGTGAACAGACGGCTGCGCATGGCGGCAAACAGTTCGGTATCGTCTTCAAAACGTGTCATTTCTCTTCCCTCAAGCCATGTGTGCCATGGCGGTAGCGATGCCCTGCATCACGCCTCTGATTTCCGCGAGGCCCTTCAACCGGCCGATCAGCGAATAGCCGGGGTTGATCCGCTCCTTGCCGATGTCGTCGGCCAGGAGGTGCCCGTGATCCGGGCGAAGCGGGATTTGCCAGTCGGCGCGGCCTTCCTGTAGCCGACGTTCCTGTTCCTGCATCAGCGCAAGGATCACTGCCGGCATGTCGCTCGATCCGCCGAGATGATCGGCCTCGTAGAAGGAGCCGTCCTCCTCGCGCTGGACATTGCGCAGGTGGGCAAAGTGAATGCGTGGGCCGAATTCACGAACCATGGCTGGCAGATCATTGTCGGCGCGGGTGCCATAGGATCCGGTGCAGAAGGTGATGCCGTTGGCGGGGCTGTCGACGGCGGCGAGGATGCGCCTGACATCCTCGGCTGTCGAAACGATGCGCGGCAAGCCATAGAGCGAAAAGGCTGGATCATCGGGGTGGATGCAAAGCCGGATGCCGACCTCTTCTGCCACCGGAACGATCTCCTTGAGGAAGCGCGCTAGGTTGGCATGTAGGGCGTCTGCCGTCACGCCGTCATATTCGGCAAGGGCGGCCAGAAAGCTCGCCCGGTTGAACTGGCGCTCGGTTGCCGGCAGGCCGGCAATGAGATTGCGCTCGATCCGGTCGATCTTCGCCTGGTCCATCTGATCGAAACGCTGGCGAGCGGCGAAAATCTGCCGTTCGGAGTAACTATCCGCGACGCGCGGCCGCTTCAGCACGAAGAGATCGTAGGCGGCAAAGTCGACCGCGTCGAAGCGCAGCGCATAGCCGCCATTCGCCAATGGCTGCATCAGCTCGGTGCGCGTCCAGTCGACCACCGGCATGAAGTTGTAGCAGACAGTCGTGATACCCGCGCGCGCCAGCGCTCGCAGCGTGTCCTTGTACCAGCCGATGTAGCGGGCGCTGTCGGCGGTCGCGAGCTTGATCGAGTTGTGAACCGGGATGCTCTCGACGACACTCCAGCGCATACCGGCGGCTTCAATCAGCGTCTTTTGGGCAAGGATCGCTTCATCCGACCAGGGCGATCCGTCATAGATATGATGCAGCGCCGAGACGATCCCCGTTGCCCCCGCCTGTCGGATATGGCTGAGCGGCACCGGATCATTTGGCCCATACCAGCGAAAACACTCTTCCATCAGTCTCATGCAGAACTCCTACCCGCGTCAGTAGCTATTGTTGGACCACGCCCGTTAATAATGTCCGATTGGTCCAACAATTCAAGCCTTATGGACGCAATTTCGGACGATGTTGGCAACTTTGCGCGAAATTTGAGAGATTGCGCTTGACTGAACGCGCAAACTGGACCAACAAATAGAGCATCGCAGGGAGGATGGCCGGTGAGCAGTTCTGTACGAGAAGAGGCGTTGTCGGGTGTGGAGCCCGTCGAGCCAGGCAAGACCTCGGCCGTGGACCGGCTGGTCGAGCAGATCCGCGACATGATCTCCGAGCGCGGTCTCGGTATCGGCGATGCGCTTCCGACCGAGCGCGATCTTGGTGAACAATTCCAGGCCGGGCGCAACACGGTGCGCGAGGCGCTGCAGGTGCTGCGCGCCTATGGCATGGTCGAGACGCGACCGAAGGTCGGCGCCGTTATCAGCGGCGGCCACGGCGAGGCGATCCGCCGGCTCTTTGCCTTTCACAACGGCATCTCGCCGGACTCTTTCCGCGACCTGCAGGGCTTCCGCCGCATCATCGAGACGGGTGTCGGCGAGCACATCATCCTGACGGCTACTGACGCCGATTTCGACCGGCTGGATGGGATCAACGCGCGGATCCTAGAAGCGGACAGCGTCGAGGAAGCGGCGCAGTGCGACTACCTGTTCCATCAGGCGATCGTGGAGCTATCCGGCAATCGCACGACGGTCGCCGCCTATCACATGCTGCGCTCTGTGATCGAGGAGGTCATGCGGCTCGGCAAGGCGGAGCGCCCGGTGCATGCGGCGACTTTCGAGGCCCATGCCGAGATTATCCGGGCACTGAGGGCCCGCGACCGCATCGCCTACGTCTACCTGATGAGCCGCCACCTGGAGTTCGGCATCCGCTTTGTCGATGCCGCGCCCGACGGCCAGCCGTCGCGATGAGCACATAGAGATTTTCGCCTGGACCGCTCCCCAAATGGGCGGTGCTGGCATCCGTTTGCCGGATCCACTCGCCCGTTGGTCCGGCGGCACCAACAGGGCACTTGGGAGGAGAACCGACATGAACAATTCGAAACGTCACATTCTGGCGCTTGCAGCATTGCTTGCCACCGTCAGCCTTGCGCCTTGTGCGGCACATGCCGGCGGCAAGGCGATTGCCGGCATCGTATTCCAGCAGGACCAGTATTTCCGCGGCATCCAGATCGGCATGGAAAAGGCGGCCGGAGCCGCCGGCGACGAACTGCTCGCCGGCAACAGCGACAGCAAGCTGGAGAAGGAAGCTCAGCTGATCGACACCTACATCGCCCGCGGCGTGAACTCGATCGTCGTCGCGCCGCTTTCGGCCGACGCCTCGGTGCCGGCGCTGAAGAAGGCGCGTGACGCCGGCATCACGGTCGTGACCTACGGCACCTCGGCCAATGGCGACGTCGCCCAGGCGACGGTGACGAGCTCGGACCGCGATATCGGCATCGGCACCGGCAAGGCGGCGACCGATTTCTTAAAGGCGCTCGGCAATGGCGAGAAGGTCAAGATCGGCACGCTCGCCTTCAAGGCGCTGCTGCCCGAACAGTCGAATGCCCGCGTCGATGGCTTCCTGAGTGTCGTCAAGGATCAGGTCGATATCGTCGCCCAGCAGGACGCCTGGCTCGCCGAAAAGGCGCTGGCCGTCGCAAGCGACATGCTGACGGCCAATCCCGATATCCGGGTGATCTATGCGGCCAACGAAGGCGGCACGATCGGTGCGGTGCAGGCGGTCAAGAAGGCGGGTCTTGAAGGCAAGGTCTTCGTCTTCGGCACCGACGGTTCCGAGCAGCTCGCCAACATGCTCTTGAACTCCGACAACGTGCTGCAGGCGACGACGGCGCAGCAGCCACTCGAGGTCGGCAAGCAGGCAATCGAAGCCGCGCAGAACCTGCTCGACGGCAAGAAGATCGAGACCAAGGTCAACGTGCCCGTTCTGCCTCTGACACGCGTCAACGCTGAAGGGGTCGCTGCCTACAAGGAAGGCCTGAAGGCCCTGAAGTAAGTGCCTAAAAGTGAACCGAGCGGCGGGCATCGCCGCCGCTCCTTCGCCGCCGACAGCAGGAAAACCGCATGAGCTATCCGCAACTAAGGTCAGCCGCGTTGCAAGGGGTGCAGGGACGGCTGGACTTTCGGACCGTGACCAAGCGTTACGGCCCGACTGTCGCCCTCTCCGAATTCACCCACAGCTTCGCACCCGGCCAGGTGCATGCCCTCATGGGCAAGAACGGCTCGGGCAAGTCGACGCTGGTCAAGCTTCTCGCCGGCGTGACCGAGCCGACATCCGGCACGATCAGCGTCAATGGCGAGGACCGCCATTTCACCTCGCCGCATGATGCCTTTGCCGCCGGCATCGTCACCGTGCACCAGGAGCTCTCGCTGGTGCCGGAGCTCTCTGTCGGCGAGAACATCTTTCTCGGCCGGCTGCCGCACCGCCGCCGCGCCGGCTTCAGTGTCGTCGACTGGGCCGGCCTGCACAAGCGCGCCGGCGAATTGCTCGCCGACATGGGCCTTGCGATCGATTCCCGCCAACCGGTCTCCGCACTCAGCGTCGGCCAGCAGCAGGTGGTCGAGATCGTCAAGGCAATGTCCTTCAACCCGTCTATCCTGCTGCTCGACGAGCCGACCTCGGCGCTTGCCTCGCGTGAGGTCAAGCAGCTCTTTGCGCTGATCGAGCGGCTGCGCGCCCGTGGCGTGACGATGATCTACATCACCCACCGCATGAGCGAACTCTTCGAAATCGCCGACACTTGCACGGTGATCCGCGACGGCCACTATATCGGCTCGGTCGCGATGAAGGAGACGACGCCGTCTGCGATTGTCGGCATGATGTTCGGCGATGCGGCGCGCGCCACACGTCCGCCGCGGCGAACGCTTGACCGCGCCAAACCCGTGCTCGAGGTCCGCAATCTCAGTCGGGCCGGACATTTTCAGGATGTCTCCTTCGACCTCTATCCCGGCGAGATCCTCGGCATCGCCGGTCTGCTTGGTGCCGGCCGCACCGAGCTCATGCGGGCGATTTTTGGGGCCGACCGGATCGACGGCGGTTCGGTCACGTTCGACGGTCGCGACATGACCGGTGCCAGCCCGCGCGACATGCGCAAGGCCGGCCTCGGCTACACGCCGGAAAACCGCAAGGAAGTCGGTCTCGTGCAATCGCTTTCGACGGCCGACAATCTCTGCATGGCAAGCCTCGGTCCGATCTCGCGCAACGGCTTCATCTCGCGCCGACGCGAGCAGCCGCATGTCCGCCGTCAGATTGCCGATCTGCACATCAAGTGCGGCGATCCGGAACTGCCGGTGTCGTCGCTGTCAGGCGGCAACCAGCAGAAGGTGGTGATCGGCAAATGGCTGAACCGGCAGCCCTCGGTGATGTTCTTCGACGAGCCGAGCCGCGGCGTCGATGTCCAGGCCAAGCGGCAGATCTTCGACATCATCTGGCAGCAGGCGGCTGACGGTCTCGCCAGCCTCTTCGTCTCGACGGAACTCGAGGAAGTGCTCGAAGTCGCCGACCGCATCCTCGTCATGCACCACGGCGCTGTCGTCGCCGAGGTGGATCCGACGAAAACCGACCTTACCGAACTTTACGGCCTGTGTATGGAAGGGGCCAAGCAATGACACTTGTGAGCCAAACGACCGAAGCTGGTGGCCAGAACACGCCGCTCAAGTTCCTCAAAACCTACCCGATGGAGATCATTCTCGCGGCGCTGGTGATCTTTCTGATCCTGGTCGCGCCCGGCTTCGCCTCTACCGGCAATGTGCTGAACGTGCTGCGCACGGTCTCAATGCTCGGCATCATCGCCTTCGGCATGACCGCCGTGATCATCAGCGGCGAAATTGACCTTTCGGTCGGAGCCGGTGCCGCGCTCGCCGGCTGCATCGTCGCCTGGTTCGCCGACCGCTTCGCCGGTGTCTTCGGCGACTGGGGTGCGGTCACGGTCGGTTTTGGCGTGGCGCTGTTGCTCGGCTTCACGCTCGGCTACCTCACCGGTCGCTTCCGGCAATGGTTCAACGTGCCGACCTTCATCACCACGCTCGCGCTTTTTGCAGCACTCCGCGGTGTCGCCAACCTGATCACCGGCGGCTTCCCGATGTCGTCCTTCCCGCTCGGCTTCGATTTCCTCGGCGGCGGCTATCTCTTCGGCATTCCGTTCCCGGTCTATATCTTCGCGCTGACCTTTGCCGGCATGCACTTCCTGATGAAGTACACGAGCTTCGGCCGCGAGGTTTATGCCGTCGGCGGCAATATGGAGGCGGCACGCCTTTCCGGCATCGACATCTGGAAGGTGAAGGCGCTGACGCTGGGTCTGACTGGCGCGCTGACCGCCGTGTCCGGCACGCTGATCGCCTCGCAGATCGGGGCTGGAACCGGGACGACGGCAACCGGCATGGAGCTCGACGTGATCGCGGCCGTCATCATCGGCGGCACGTCACTCTTCGGCGGCAAGGGCCGTATCTGGGGCACGCTGATCGGGGTCCTTTTCCTCGGCTGCATCTCCAACGGCATGACGCTGATGAATGTCAGCGAGTACTGGCAATACGTCGTGCGCGGCGGGATCATCCTCGGCGCCGTGCTTCTCAACCAGGTCCTGGAACGGGTGCGTTGAGACCGGAGCGGGGTGCTCGCATCCCGCTCCCTCAAGAAAATCGATCACGCTTGTGATTTCGGGTCTGTGCGGCCCGACACCATCGCGATCCATCGCGGAGACAATCATGACTGAATTCAAGGGAAAAATCGCGCTGGTCACCGGCACCTCAGGGATCGGCCTCGCCTCGGCAATCCGTCTGGCTTCATCAGGGGCGACTGTGCTGGCCTGCGGCAATGACGTCGCCACCAATGAGATCTTCGATCGGATTGCCAAAGATCGCGACCTGCCGATGTCGACACGGCTGACGGACGTCTCCGTCGAGGCCGAGGTGGAGGCAGCGGTGCGCGAAGCGGTGCTGCGCCGTGGCGGGCTGGACATCATCGTCAATGCTGCGGCCGTGCACCCGTATGGCACGGTTCTCGATACCAGCGCCGAGACCTTTGCGCGCTGCCTCTCGGTCAATGTCGGCTCGATCTATCTGACCGGTCGCTTCGGTATTCCGGAAATGATGAAGCGCGGCGGCGGCGCCATCGTCAACATTTCCTCGGTGCAGGGCCATGCCTGCCAGCAGAACGTTGCGGCCTATGTCGCCTCCAAGGGCGCGATCCATGCGCTGACCCGTGCCATGGCGCTGGACCATGCGGCGGCGAAGGTCCGGGTGAATTCGGTGAGCCCCGGCTCGGTGCGCACGCCGCTGCTTTCGCTTGCGGCCCGCACCTATGGCGGTGAGGGCGTCAGTGAGGCGGAAGCCTTCGCCCGCTTCGGCGCCGCGCACCCGGTCGGACGCATCGGTGAGCCGGAGGAGGTGGCGGAACTCGTCGCCTATCTCGCCTCCGACCGCGCCGCTTTCGTCACCGGTTCGGATTTCCGCATCGACGGCGGCCTCACTGCCGGTATCGGCGTCAAGTAATCAGACAGGAATTGATAAGATGAAGATCGGCCTCGGGCTTTACCGGGAACAGCTCACCCCGGACAATTTTCAGTTTGCGCAGCAGGCAGGTGCGACCCATGTGGTCGCGCATCTGACCAACTATTTCGCCGGCAAGGATCCGAAGATTGACAGCGGTGACCAGGGCGGCTGGGGCGATTGTTCCGGCGACCGGCTCTGGACTTACGAGGAGCTGTCGGCACTGGTGAAGGACGTGCGCGCCGGCGGCCTGGAGATCGCGGCGATCGAGAATTTCTCGCCGCGCTTTTGGTCCGACGTGCTTCTCGATGGACCTGAGCGCGCCCAGCAGATCGAGGGGCTGAAACAGCTGATCCGCGATGCCGGTCGCGCCGGCATTCCCTGCATCGGCTACAATTTCTCGCTTGCCGGCGTCTATGGCTGGACGCGCGGCCCCTATGCGCGCGGTGGTGCGGAATCCGTCGGCTTCGGCGTCGAAAACAGCATCGCGCCAAGCCCGGATGCGCCGATCCCGGACGGCATGGTCTGGAACATGCGCTATCGCCGTGGTGTCGCGGGTGCCGCTTCAGTCTCCGTCAGTTCGACGGAGCTCTGGGATCGCCTTGCCCATTTCTTGAAGGAAGTCGTCCCGGTCGCCGAGGAGGCGGGTGTGGTGCTTGGCGCCCATCCGGATGATCCGCCGGCGGAGGAGTTGCGCGGCACTGCGCGGCTCGTCAATCGGCCAGAAAAATACGACCGGCTAATGGCGATCGTCGACTCGCCGTCGAACGGCCTGGAGCTCTGCCTCGGCTCGCTGCAGGAGATGCCGGGCGGCGATATCTATGAGCACGTCCGCCGCTTCGCCCGCTCCGGCCGCATCGGCTACATCCACTTCCGCAATGTGCGCGGAAAGATGCCGCGTTATGTCGAAACCTTCGTCGACGAGGGCGATATCGACATGGCCGAGATTATCCGCATCCTGCGCGACGAGAACTATCAGGGCGTGATGATCCCCGATCATACGCCGGCCATGACCTGCGGCGCCTCCTGGCACGCCGGAAAGGCCTTCGCGCTCGGCTACATGAAGGCGCTGGTGCAGAACGCCGAGGCGCTCGGGCCGGCCCGGTCGATCTCGACGAGCATAGCGGCGGAATAGGAGGCGCGAATGGCACGCGAGCCAACATGTGTCGCGCCCGTTGGCGACCGTTGCGGCGAGGGAGCCGTCTGGTCGGCGGCTGAAGCGGCACTCTACTGGACCGACATCAATCGGTTCCTCATCCATCGCTTCGACGAGGCGACGCGAGCGGTCAGAACCTGGCTGTTCGACGAGCCGGTGGTCGCGATCTCCCTGAGTGACGAAGACGGGCGTCTGCTCGTCGCGCTTGGATCGAAGCTGATCTGGTGGTGGCCGCAGATCGACCGGCGTGAGGATCACGGTTTTGTCCTGCCCGGTGCGCCGCGGGTACGGCTCAACGATGGCCGCGCTGATCCCGCCGGAAACTTCTGGGTTGGCTCGATGAAGAACAATGTCCTACCCGATGGCCAGCTTGGCGAAGTTGCGCCCGGGGAAGGCATCCTCTACCGAATTGCACCGGATGGCGCTGTCAGCGAATGGCGCCATGGGCTCGGCATCTCCAACACCCTCTGCTGGAGCCCGGACCGAAGCACCTTCTATTTCGGTGATACGCTGGCAAACGAGATCTATGCCTTCGACTACGACGTCGCGGAGGGGGCGATAGCCGGCGAACGGAACTTCTTCATCAATTTTGATCGCGGTTCGCCCGACGGTTCGGCGATCGACAGCGAAGGCTTTCTCTGGAACTGCCGCTATGGCGGCCGTTGCATAGCCCGGATTGCGCCTGATGGCAGCCTTGCCGAGGCGATCGACATGCCGGTCACCAACATCACCACCTGCACCTTTGGCGGGGCGGATCTGAAGACGCTTTACATCACGACCGCCGGCTCGGGGCCGGACGAGCGCCTGGCCGGCAGCCTCTATGCCATGCGGGTCGAGGTCGCGGGCCTTCCGGAAAACCGCTACGGGGTAGCGACCAAGTGAGCGCGGAGACGACACGACGCGCCCTTGCCTGGGCGCATGGGTGCCTTTCGGTGCAGTCGCTCGGCGGCATGCTCGGCCCCGTGCTGTTCCTGCTGCCTGATGGGCGTCAGGTCAGCCCACTGCATGTCGCGCCTTGGGGCAATGATCCGGAGCGCGAGACACTGCCGGAAATTCTGCAACAACTGCGCGGCGAATGGCCCTGCGTCCCCTTCGGCAGCGACACCAACCGGTCGCTCCCCGCAGGCTGGTCAGCAACGGGCGAGAGTTTCGAGGGTGCCGGTGTGCCACATGGTCACGGCTCCAATGTCCATTGGACCTGGGGCGACTGTGATGTCCGCCAGATCACCATGGAATGCCACTACCCCGACGGCCATCCGATCCGGTTGCTTCGCCGGCGGATCGTTCCGGATCAAAGCGCGGCTGCCATCGACATCACGCTGGAAATCGAGGCGCGGCGGCCATGCCGTCTTCCGATCGGGCTACATCCGACATTTCGCCTGTCGCCGCGGCCGCCTTCGGTCGTCATTGAACCCGGCACCTACGATCGCGTCTGGAGTTTTCCCGGCGATGTCGAACCGGGCGCAGCGCTATTTGCGCTCAATCGGCATTGGTCCTCGCTCAAGAGTGTCGAGACCCGCGACGGCGCGGCTCTTGATGCGACACAGGTGCCGCTCGTCGAAGACACCGAGGACCTGCTGCAGCTCTCGGGCATCGACGGCAATGTCGCGCTCCATTACCGCGACGAGGGCTTTCGCGCGCGGCTTTTCTGGCAGAAGGAGCACTTTCCGAGCCTGCTGCTCTGGTACAGCAACCGCGGCCGCAAGGCCTATCCCTGGAACGGGCGGCATGTGGCGCTTGGCGTCGAGCCGATCGCCTCCGCTTTCGACCTCGGACCTTCCATCTCAACGGCTACTAACCCTCTGGCGTCATCCGGCATTGCGACGGCAATCGCGTTCGAGCCCGGCCATACCTTCACCACCCGTTACCGGCTTTCCGTCGAAGCCGCTCGCTTGGGCTGAGCGTCGCTCGCCCAGACATCTCGCATTGAAAGGCCAAGAGAATGAAATTGTTGCGCCTCACCGTCGACGGCTTCGCCGTGCCCTGCATCCTCGATGGCGAGGGTCGGGCGCGGGATGTCTCCTCGCTCGTGCAGGACTTCACGGCGGAAACCCTGTTAGCTGTCAGGGTGGCGCTGTCTGGTATTGATCTATCGGCCCTGCCCGTGGTGCCGGTGATCGACGCCGATATCCTGCCGCCGGTCGCAAGGCCGGGAACGATCTGGTGTGTCGGGCTCAACTATTCCGACCACGCGGAAGAAGCGGGCCTGCCGGTGCCGACTGAACCGATCCTTTTCAACAAGGCGGCCGGCACCTATTGCGGTCCGAACGCGCCGCTTCTCCATTCCGAAAAAATGTCGAAGCTCGACTGGGAAGTCGAACTGGGCATCGTCATCGGCGCGCGCGCGCTGAACGTATCGCGCGCCGACGCGATGGATCACGTCTTCGGTTACACAGTTGTCAACGATGTCTCCGAGCGCGCCTGGCAGATGGAGCGCGGCGGCCAATGGGTGAAGGGCAAGAGTTTTCCCAATTTCTGCCCGACGGGGCCATGGCTCGTCACACGTGACGAAGTGCCGGACCCGCAGGCGCTTTCCATGTGGCTCGACGTCAACGGCGAACGCATGCAGGTAGGCACCACCGCGCGCATGATCTTCGATGTCGCGACCATCGTCTCCTACATGAGCGAGTTCTGCGTGCTGGAGCCGGGCGATCTCATCTGCACCGGCACGCCGCCGGGCGTCGGCATGGGCAAAAGGCCGCCGCGCTATCTGAAGCCCGGCGATGTGGTGGAACTCGGGATCGACGGCCTCGGCCGCCAGCGGCAGATCGTTCAGTCCCTCTAGATCGATACGGAAAGGCCTGACCATGAATGGAAATACGGGACGATCGGCCGGACGCGTGGCCGTGGTCACCGCCGCAGGCCAGGGCATCGGCCGTGCCGTTGCCGAGCGGTTGATGGCCGAGGGTGTGGAGGTCCACGCCAGCGACATCAATGCCGACCTGCTCGCCACGCTCGAGGGTGCCGCAACGACGACGCTCGATGCGACGGATCACGCGGCAGTCGCCGCCTACTTCGCCGGCTTCGCACGGGTCGACATTCTCGTCCATGCGGTCGGCTATGTGCACCAGGGCACGATCGAGGAGTGCTCGGCCGAGGACTGGCGTCGCTCGGTCAACATCACGCTCGACAGCGCCTATAACGTCATTGCCGGCGCGATCCCGAAGATGAAGGCCGAAGGCGGCAGCATCATCACCATCGGTTCGGTTGCCTCGTCGATCAAGGGCTTTCCGCGGCGCGCCGCCTATGGTGCCGCCAAGGGCGGTGTCATCGGTCTCACCAAGGCGGTCGCCTCCGACTATGTGTCCCATGGCATTCGCTGCAATTCGATCTGCCCCGGAACGATCGCGTCGCCTTCTCTGGAGGAGCGCATCGGCGAACTCGGCGAGAAGCTGGGAAACCGTGACGAGGCTTACCGGTCTTTCATCAGCCGCCAGCCGGCCGGACGCTTCGGCACGGTGGAGGAGGTTGCCGCCATCTGCGCCTTCCTCGCCTCCGACGAGGCAGCCTTCATCACCGGCCAGGCGATCAATATCGATGGTGGCATTACGATCTGACGCACGCGGCCGCCCGCTGACAGGCGGCGCAACATCATCGGAGAGGACCGCTGCTCAACCCGGAAGTTTTCGATTTTCCGAGAGGAGCCAACCCAATCTCCCTCATCCTCGCCCCTGTGGCGGGGATCCAGCGACCAGACGTCCGTCGGGTCAAAGGCCTTTCAGCCCAAGGACTTGGTCTGGCTGGATTTCTGTGACAGGTACAGAAATGAGGAGGATCTGGTTACGTCCTCTTCCTTTCTGCGACGTCGCAGTAACAGCTCGCAATCTTGTTTGTACGAGATCAGCAAACGCAAAACACCTCCGGATGCGACCCGGAGGTGTCTGTTCTTGTCTGCAGGTCGGCGTCAGATCACGCCGACTGGAATCGTTGGTGGCTCAGGCCGACAGTGCCTTGAACGCGGCGAGGATGGCGTCGCCCATTTCCGTCGTGCCGACCTTCTTCGCACCCTCGGCCATGATGTCGCCGGTGCGGATGCCCTGATCGAGCACGGCGGCGATCGCCTTTTCGAGATTGTCGGCTTCCGTCACCAGGTTGAAGGAATAGCGCAGGCACATGGCAAAGGAGGCGATCATCGCGATCGGGTTGGCAATGCCCTTGCCGGCAATGTCGGGGGCCGAGCCATGCACCGGCTCGTAGAGCGCCTTGCGCTTGCCGGTCACCGCATCCGGGGCGCCGAGCGAGGCCGACGGCAGCATGCCGAGCGAGCCGGTCAGCATGGCGGCGACGTCCGACAGCATGTCGCCGAACAGGTTGTCGGTGACGATGACGTCGAACTGCTTGGGCTGGCGCACCAGCTGCATGCCGCCGGCGTCCGCCAGCATGTGCTCGAGTTGGACGTCGGCGTATTTCGCCTTGTGCGTCTCGGTCACCACCTGGTTCCACAAGACGCCCGACTTCATGACGTTGCGCTTTTCCATCGAGCAGACGCGGTTCTGCCGCGTGCGGGCCAGCTCGAAGGCGACGCCGGCGATGCGCTCGATCTCGTAGGTGTCGTAGACTTGGGTGTCGATGCCGCGCTTCTGGCCGTTGCCGAGATCGATGATTTCCTTCGGCTCGCCGAAATAGACGCCGCCGGTCAGTTCGCGCACGATCAGGATGTCGAGGCCTTCGACCAGCTCGGGCTTCAGCGACGAGGCGGCGGCCAGTGCCGGATAGCAGATCGCCGGGCGCAGGTTGGCGAACAGTTCGAGATCCTTGCGCAGACGCAGCAACCCGGCTTCCGGACGGACCTCGTAGGGCACCGCATCCCACTTCGGACCGCCGACGGCGCCGAACAGCACCGCATCGGCGGCGAGCGCCTTCTTCATGTCCGCTTCCGAGATCGCCTGGCCATGGGCGTCATAGGCCGAACCGCCGACCAGGCCCTCGTCGGTGACGAAACCGGCTGAAAGCTCGGCATTCATGTAGGCGATGATTTTGCGGACTTCCGCCATGGCTTCCGGGCCGATGCCGTCGCCGGGAAGGATGAAAAGTTTGCGGGCCATTTTCGGCACTCCTGTGTTTAGTCAGATGTCGAGCGGCAGGGCCGCGTTAATGATGAGGATGCGGGCGAGGTCCGGGCTAAGTCGCCGGTTTCGCGCCTTCGATCTGTCCGATGCGCTCGCGCAGCGTGTTCGTTACGGCGTGCGAGGCCGAGGACACGGCGATTTCGAGGTTAGCCTTGCCGCCGTCCACCTCGACTGCAAGCTTCGAAACGCTGACGCCAAGCCGGCGAACGATATCGAGTAGCCGGGAGACGATGTTTTCCAGATCGCCGCTTTCGACGGTGTAACGCATGGTGTCGGTCATGCTGCCACCTTCGGCCAGGGACGCTGCTCAGGACGTATGGTTTCGTAAGCACGGGCAAGGCGCAGCACGCCGATATCGTCGAAGGACTGGCCGATGATCTGCAGCCCGATCGGCAGGCCGCCAGCGGTATAGCCACAGTTGATCGAGATCGCCGGGTGTCCACCCATGTTGACCGCGACGGTGAAGGCGATGTGTTCGAATGGTTTCTGTGGGTCGTTGACCGGCGAGGCCCATTCGGCTGGATAGGATGCTGTCGGCGCGGTCGGCGACAGGATGAAATCGAAGCCGGTGAGTGCGGCGTGCAGCGCATTGCGCATGGCCTCGATCTGGGCGAAGCCGGTATAGACCTCGCGGCCCGAGAAACTCTCCGCCGTTTTGATCCAGTCGAAGATGTAGGGCAGGATTTGCGCCTGTTTTTCCGGCGAAAGGCGTGACACGTCTTCCCAGCCGCGTGCGCGCCAGAAGCGGTCGAGACCGTCGATCATCTCGCGGGTGAGGAACGGGCCAATGGGTTCGATGATTGCACCGGCATCGGCGAAAAGCTTGGCCGCTCGGCTGACGGCCTGTTGCGTTTCTTCGCTGACCGATTGGCCAAAGCCGGCGTCAAGCCAGAGACCGATCTTCAGGCCCTTCACGTCACGATCGAGATCCAACCAGGGGATATCGGCATAGGGCAGGGCCATCGTGTCGCGGGGATCCGGCTTCGACAGCACCGACATGTAGAGCGCGGTATCGGCGACCGTTCGGGTCATCGGCCCGGCGACACGGCCAATGAAAGGCGGATTGATCGGGACGCGGCCCGCCGAAGGCTTCAGCCCGACGACGCCGCACCAGCCGGCCGGCAGCCGGACCGAGCCGCCGATGTCCGTGCCGATGTGAAGGGGACCATAGCCGGCGGCGGCAGCAGCACCGGCGCCGGCGCTCGATCCGCCCGGATTGGCCGAAAGGTCCCACGGATTGCGGGCAAGCTTGTGAAAGCTGGAAAGTCCTGAAGAAAGCATGCCGTAGTCGGGCATGGTGGTCTTGGCGAGAAGGATGCCGCCCGCTTCGCGGGTGCGGGCGGCCGGCGGCGCGTCAGCGGCGGCTGGAGTGAGCGACACGGCGGCGCAACCGAGCGGCACGGCCGTTCCCTTCGTTGCGATATTCTCCTTGATCGTCACCGGCACGCCATCGATCGCGCCGAGCGGTTCACCCTTCGCCCAGCGTTCTTCCGATGCCTTTGCTGCTTTGCGCGCTTCGGCTGGGTCATAGGCCCAGAGCGCATTCAGCTTCGGTTCCGAGGCGTCGATGCGGGTGATGACGGCCTCGGTGACCTCGACGGGAGAGAGCTTTTTCGAGCGGTATGCCTCGACAAGGGAGACGGCGGAGAAATCGGCGAGTTCGGACATGGCGTATATTCCTACGATATGCGCAGTTCCGTGGAACTGCAGAGCTTGGGGCTCTAGAGCGCCGTGCGTTCATATGAACGCACAAAGGACGCTCTAGGCAAAATGACAGCGGGCGGACCAGGCCGGCGTTACCGGCTTGGCCACGGGCGTGCGGGTCAGGCAGATCTCCTGCCTCATGGGACAGACGGCGGCATAGGCGCAGCCGGCTGCGGTCGTTGCGGTATGGACGGGCGTCTGCGGGGGGCCGTCGGACCGCACGCGCTTGCGCCGCCCGGAGAAGGGTTTCGGCACGGCGGCGACCAGCGCCTGGGTATAGGGATGGCGCGGGTTGTCGAAGACTTCGTTCGTCGGCCCTTCCTCGACGATCCGGCCGAGATGCATGACGGCGACCCGGTCGGTGATGGCGCGGACCACGCCGAGATCATGGCTGATGAACAGGTAGGAAAGGCCGAGCTTTTCCTGCAGGTCCATCATCAGGTTCAGCACCTGCGCCTGGATCGACACGTCAAGCGCCGAAACCGGCTCGTCGGCGACGATCAACGCCGGCCGCGTGATCAGCGCGCGGGCAATGGCGATGCGCTGGCGCTGGCCGCCGGAGAATTCGTGCGGGTATTTGTTGGCCGATGCGAGCGGCAGCCCAACCGCCTCCAGCACCTCGGCGATGCGCCGGTTGCGCTCGGCGGTGCCGGTCCCGCGTTCCAGCGAGACGATCGGCTCGGAAATGATCGTGCGGACCGTATGGCGCGGATCGAGCGAGCCGTAGGGATCCTGGAAGATCGCCTGGAATCCCTTGCGTGCCTCGCGCAAGCCCGCCCGGTCGAGCGCGTAGATGTTCGTGCCGGCGATATTGACCTCGCCCGATTGCGGTCGCTCCAGTCCCATCACCGCGCGCGCCAGCGTCGATTTGCCGGAGCCGCTTTCGCCGACGATGCCAAGGCTCTGGCCGGCGGCGAGTTCGATGCTGACGCCATGGAGCACGCGCAGGCGGCTGTGTTTCGAGAAGATCGACGGGCGTGGCAGATCGTATTCGCGCACCAGATCGGTGGTCTTGAGAATGGTCTCGCTCACGGTGCCACCATCCTTTCGCGGGGATGAAAGCAGGCCGCGCGATGCTGCACATTTCCATCGGTATTGATCAGGTCCAGCGTCGGGATCGCGCGGCGGCAATCCGGCTGCGCGAAGGAACAGCGCTCGGCGAAGGAACAGTAGGCTGGCCGGCCAAAGGGATCAGGCACGATGCCGGGGATGGCGTTCAGCCGCGGCCGCCCTTCGCCCGCGCGACGTGGCGCGAGTGCTGCGCCATGCGGCGAGGCGGCAAAGAGGCCGCGGGCATAGGGATGCGCCATGCGGGCGAAGACGTCGTCCGTACGCCCGGTCTCGATGATGCGGCCTGCATACATGACGGCGATGCGGTCGGTCATTTCGGAGACGACGCCGAGATCGTGGGTGATCAGCATCAGCGCGGTGCCGGTGTCTTCGATGAGTTCGTCGAGCAGGTCGAGGATCTGCGCCTGCACCGTCACGTCGAGCGCGGTCGTCGGCTCGTCGGCAATCAAAAGGTCCGGCTCGCAGGCAATCGCCACGGCGATCATCACGCGCTGCCTCTGGCCGCCCGAGAGCTGGTGCGGGTAGAGATCCAGATCGAAGCGCGGCGCAGGCAGGCCGACCCGGTCGAGAAGCGCGCGCGCCTTCGTTTCGGCATCGGCTTTGGTTTCGCCGAGATGCAGCCGCCGTCCCTCTGCGATTTGTGCGCCGATCGATTTCACCGGGTTCAGCGCCGTCATCGGCTCCTGAAAAATCATCGCGACGCGTCGGCCGCGATAGCCGCAATACTCGGCCTCGGCCAAGCCAGCGAGATTGCGGCCGTCGAACAAAAGCTCGCCGCGCACCCGCATGCGCTGCGGCAACAGGCCCATCACGGCGAGTGCGGTCATCGACTTGCCGCTGCCGGATTCGCCGACGATGCCGAGGCGCTCGCCGCGGTTGAGCTCGAGATCGATGTCGCAGACGATATCGACCTGGCTCTTGCCCGCCGAGAGTTCGACCGACATGCCGGCCATGTGAAGCAAGGGTTTCGTCATCGTTGCCGCCTCACGCGCGGGTCGAGAATGTCGCGCAGACCGTCGCCAAGCAGGTTGAGGCCGAGCACCGCGAAGGTGATTGCCAGGCCCGGGAAGATCGCAAGCCACGGCGCCTGGTAGATGAAGGTCTGGGCGTCGTTCAGCATCTTGCCCCAGCTCGGCATCGGCGGTTGCGTGCCGAGGCCGACATAGGAAAGCCCGGCCTCGGCGACGATCGCCAACGCGAACTGGATCGTCACCTGCACCAGCAGCACGTGGTTGATGTTGGGCAGAATGTGCAAAAGCGTGATCGCCACGTCGCCGCGGCCGGCGCAGCGCGCCGCCTGCACATATTCGCGCTTCCAAAGGCCCATCGAGGCGCCGCGAGTGACGCGGGCAAAGACCGGGATGTTGAAGATGCCGATCGCAATCATCGCGTTGGTTGCGCCCGGACCGAAGATGGCGGTGATGATCACGGCGGTCAGAAGCGCGGGGAAGGCGAAAGCAAGGTCGCTCATGCGCATGACCAGGCCATCGATCCATCCGCCGCGTGCGGCAGCCCATGCGCCGAGCGGAACGCCGATGCCGGCGCCGACCAAGACAGCAACGATCGAAACTGAGATCGAATTGCGGGCGCCGACCATGATCATCGACAGGATGTCGCGGCCGAAATTGTCGGTGCCGAACCAGTGGCTGAAGCTCGGTCCCTGCAGCTTGTCGCGGAAGTTCATCGCGGTCGGCGAATAGGGCGTCCAGACATAGGAGACGAGCGCCATCGCTACAAGGATCAAGGTCACGGTGACGCCGATCGTCAGGCTTCGGCTGCCGATGAGTTTTGAGAACAGGCCGGGCTCCGCGGCGACTGTAGGGTTCGACATCAGTGACCTCCCCGCGAAAGCCGCGGATCCAGATAGCCGTAGACCAGATCGACGAGGAAATTGATGGTGATGACGGAGGCCGCAAGCAGCGTCACCAGCGTCTGCACCGTCACGAGATCGCGCTGGGCGATCGCCTGGAAGACGAGGCGGCCGACGCCCGGCAGGTTGAAGACGTTTTCGATGATGATCGTGCCGGCGAGCAGGAAGGAAAATTGCAGGCCGATGATGGTGACGACCGGGATCAGCGCGTTCGGCACGGCGTGTTTCCACAGCGCGCCCGAACGGCTCAGCCCCTTGGCGCGGGCGGTACGGATGAAATCTTCGCCGAGCGTCTCGATCACGGCCGAGCGCGTCACACGCGCGAGAATGGCGGCAAGCGGCAGGCCGAGCGCGAAGGCCGGAAGGATCAGTGAATGCAGGCCGTTCCAGAAACCGCCTTCCCAGCCGGCAAAACCTGAAGCCGGGAACCAGGCGAGCTTCAATGCGAAGAGCAGGATGAAGAGAAGGGCCAACCAGAAATTCGGGATCGCGACGCCGACCTGGGCGATGCCCATGACGACGGTGTCGCCGGTCTTGCCGCGATTGGCGGCGGCATAGACGCCGATGGCGATGGCGACGACGACGGAGATCGCCATGGAGAGCAGGGCCAGCGGCAGCGTCACGAGGATGCGGGGCCCGAGCAGTTCGCGGATCGGCACCGAATAGGTGAGGCTCGTGCCGAAATCGCCGACGACGAAACCGCCGATCCAGTGGAGATAGCGAATCCAGATCGGCTGATCGAGGCCGAGCTGCCGATGCAACGCCGCGATCGCGTCGGCGTCGGCATTCATGCCGAGCATCAGCACCGCCGGGTCGCCGGGCAGCACCTGCATCAGCAGAAAGACGATGACTGAAGCGGCGAGCGTCGTCAGAACGAGCGACACAAGGCGACCACCGATGAAGGAAATCACATCAACCTCCCGGAAAGAGCGAGCGTTGACCGGCACCGGGTGTGCCGGTCAACGTCTGATCTGCAACCGCCCCTCGTCAAAGGGGCGGATGCCAATCCTTAGTTTTCCCAATAGGTCTGGGTCTGGTCGTCGGCCGGAACCGGCATGTTCTTCCAGAGACCCTTCACCTTCTTGTTCCAGACGCCGATCTTCGGCAACGCGTAGAGGAAGATGTTCGGCTCGTCGGCCGCCAGCTTGCGCTGGAGCTGGCCTGCGAGGTCCAGCTGCTCGGCTTCGGTCGAAGCGAGCGTGAAGGACTTGTAGAGCGCCTTGTACTCGGGGTTCTGGTAGTTGAAGTAGTACTTGTCGCGGGCATAGATATCGAGGTCGCGGGCCTCGGCATGGGCGATGATCGTCGCGTCGAAGTCCGAGTTCTTGAACACCTGGTCGAGCCATTGCGCGAATTCGATCGGAACGAGGTTCACCTTGACGCCGACTTCGCTGAGCATGGCCGCGATGATCTCGCCGCCACGACGGGCATAGGCCGGCGGCGGCAGCATGATGGTGATCTCAAGGCCTTGGACTCCCGCTTCCTGCAATAGCTGCTGCGCCTTGCCGGGGTCATAGGGGTAGGTTTCGTTGAGATCGACATAGCCGGGTTCGACAGGCGAATAGTGCGAACCGATCGTCGTTCCGAAGCCCGAATAGGTGCCCTCGACCAGTGCCTTGCGGTCGATCGCGTGGGCAAGCGCCTGGCGGACCCGCACGTCGTCGAAGGGTTTGCGCGCATTGTTGAGCGCGAGCACGACCTTGCCCGAGGTGCTGCCGACCTCGACCTGCAGGTTCGGATCGCTCTGGAACTGGCTGACCAGTTCTGCGGCCTGGAACATCGGGAAGGCGTCGACATTGCCGGCAAGAACAGCCGCAGCAGCTGCCGACGGGTCGCTGATAAACTTGAAGGTCACTTCGCTGAGCTTGGCGGGTTCACCCCAATAGTCGGCGTTCTTTTCGAGCACGACCTTGTCGCCCTTCGCCCACTCCTTGAATTTGAACGGGCCGGTGCCGACAGGCTTGGTCTTGTTGTCCGCGGCCGACGACGGCGCGATCATGACCGCATCGCCCCAGGCCATGTTGAAGAGGAAATTGGAGGCCGGGCGCTTCAGCGTCACGACCGCAGTCGCCGGGTCCGGGCATTCGGTCTTTTCGATCGGCTCGAACAGGCCTTTCTGCGCATTGGTGGAGTCGGCCCCGACCGCGCGTTCATAGGAGAACTTGACGACTGAGCAGTCGAACGGCGTGCCGTCGTGGAACTTGACGCCCTGGCGAAGCTTGAAGCTGTAGGTCTTCTGGTCGTCGGAAACCGTCCAGCTTTCGGCGAGCAGCGGCTTGACGCTGCCATCCTCGACAACCCGCACGAGACCTTCGAAAAGGTTGCCGTAGGTGATGTAGCGGATCGGTGCGGCGGCACCGGCGGTCGGGTCGAGGCCCGGCGGCTCCAGCACCTGGCCGACGGTGATCGTATCCTTGGCCATCGCCGTCGTCAGCGACGCGGCGATGAAGCATGAGGCAAGTGCCCATTTCGTCAAATTCAGCATGGTTCCCCCGCTTTGCGGTTTCGTTGTTTATGGTCCCAGTAGTCAGATCGAAGCAATCAGATCGATCGGCCGCCGTCGACGTCGAGCGCGACGCCAGTGATCATCGATGCCTGCGGCGAGGCGACGAAGGCGGCGGCTTCGGCGAGATCCTCGGGCTTCAACAGGCGCCCGAGCGGAATGGAGTCGCGGAACTTCTTGCGGATTTCCTCGGTGTCCTCGCCCATGAAGGTCGAAAGCAGCGGCGTTTCGCCGGCGACCGGATTGAGCGCGACGACGCGGATGTTGAACGGCGCGAGCTCGATCGCCAGCGCCTTGGTGGCGGAGACCACCCAGCCCTTGGTCGCATTGTACCAGGCAAGGTTCGGCCGCGGCCGGTTGGCGCCGGTCGACGCGATGTTGACGATCACGCCCGACTTGTTTTCCTTCATGTGCGGCAGCAGCGCCCGCGTCATCAGGTAGACGCCGCGCACGTTGACGCCGAGGATCCGGTCGAACTCATCCGGCTCGACCAGTTCGGCGTTCTGCGGCTTGTGGCCGATGCCGGCATTGTTGATCAGGATATCGACGCGTCCGAATTTCTCGAGGCCTGCAGCAACGGCTGCCTCGACATCCGCTTGTTTGGCAATATCAGCGACCACGGCAAAGGCATTGCCGCCGAGTTCGTTCGCCACGCGCTCGGCGCCCTTGGCATCGCGATCGACGACGATGACCTTGGCGCCGCCTTCGATGAAGCGCTTCGCAATGCCCTCACCGAAGCCGGAGCCCGCGCCGGTGATAAGAGCGACTTTACCTTCCAGTGACATTTTGTTGTTCCTCCCGAGGGGACTTAGAGCAAGGGTTAGAGCGGGATGCGGGCGGAAAACCGCGCACACTTTTCCTCATCCGGCTCTAGCCGTGGTAGACAGAAATGGTTTTCATGCTGGCAAAGCCGTAGAGGGCCTCAAAGCCCTTCTCGCGGCCATGGCCGGATTTCTTGACGCCGCCGAAAGGCAGCTCGACGCCACCGCCGGCGCCGTAATTGTTGATGAAGACCTGGCCGGCGTGAACGGCACGCGCCATCCGCAACTGCCTACCGCCGTCATTGGTCCAGACGCCGCAGACGAGGCCATAGGCGGTGCCGTTGGCGAGCCGGATGGCTTCGTCCTCGCCGTCGAACGGCATGATCACCTGCACCGGGCCGAAGATTTCTTCCTGTACCGTGCGATGGTCGTGCGGCACGTCGCGCAAAAGCGTCGGCGCGACATAGGCGCCCTCGGTGGGCGCATCGGCAACGATCTCGCCGTGCGCCGCCACTTTCAGGCCATCCTTTGCGGCATCGGCGAGGAAGCCTTCGATGATGGCCTTTTGCCGCTGCGAGACGACCGGGCCGACGGAGAGATCGGCGCCCGCCGGGCCGACCTTCAGCGCGCGGTACCGTTCGCTCATGCGCGCGACAACCTCCTCGTAGACGGCTCGTTCCACGAGGATGCGCGAGGAGGCCGAGCAGGTCTGGCCGGCATTCTGGATGCCGGCGTTCACCAGGAAGGGAACGGCGCGATCGAGGTCCGCATCGGCGAAGACGATCTGGGCCGACTTGCCGCCGAGTTCCAGCGTCACCGGCACCGCGTTCTTCGCGGCTGCCGCCTGCACCATTTCGCCTGTCCGGACCGAACCGGTAAAGGAGATGTGGTTGACGTCAGGATGTTCGGAAAGCGCGGCGCCTGCCTCCGAGCCGAAACCGGTGACGATGTTGAGCGCGCCCGACGGCAAGCCTTCTTCTTCGGCGATGCGGGCAAATTCGAGGATCGTCAGGCACGCCTCTTCGGCCGGCTTGACCACGGCCGCGTTGCCCATGGCAAGTGCTGCACCGAGGCTGCGGCCGAGGATCTGCATCGGGTAGTTCCAGGGAATGATGTGGCCCGTCACCCCATGCGGCTCATAGACCGTCAGAACGGTGAAACCGTTCTGATACGGGATGGTATCGCCGTGCACCTTGTCGGCGGCGCCGCCGTAGAATTCAAGGTAACGGGCAAGCGCCACGACGTCGGCGCGCGCCTGCGTCACGGGTTTGCCGACATCGCGCGCCTCGAGCTCGGTCAGAAGATCGATGTTGCGCAGCACTGCAGCCGATATCCGGGTCAATACCCGGCCGCGCTCGGTCGGCGTCATCCGACCCCAGTCACCGGAGAGAGCCGCGCGCGCGGAGCGCACTGCGAGGTCGATGTCGTCCCGGGTCCCCCGGGCGATGCGCGCGAACTCCTGGCCGTTTGAGGGATCCCGGACAGTGATGAATTCGCCGCCCGCTGCGTCCTGCCAGTTGTTCGCGATGAAATTGCCGTAGGTCTTCACGTCATGCCTCTTTGTCAGTCTCGCGCGCCTCAAGGAGCGCTTTCAATCTCGTTGCCGTCGCGTTGATATGGGCGCGTGCCAGCTTCTCGGCCTCGTCGAGGTTTCGTGCCGCGATCGCCTCGACGATCAGCCCGTGCTCGGCGACCGCGGTGCTCGCGCGTTCGCTGGACAGCGAAAAGGCGGGCGCAAAGACCTGCGAGGTCATACGCAGAAGCGGTCCGAGCGGTGCGAGCGATGTGTTGCGCGAGGCGGCGACGATCGCCTCGTGAAAGATCACGTTGGACTGGGTGTAGGCGGCGGGATCCCAGTTCTCGACAGTCTTGCGCTGGCGCTCCACCTGCTTTGCCAGATCCTTGATCTCGGCGGTGGTGGCGCGCTCGGCGGCGTTGCGGGCAGCCACGCCGTCCATCGCTTCGCGCACGGCATAGGCGTCCAGAAGCTTCGGCAGGTCTGCGGTTGCGACCCTGACACCGCTGCCCGGCTTGTTGACCACCAGCCCGTCGCGCTCGAGCACCCGCAAGGCTTCGCGCAGCGGCGTACGGCTGATTCCGAATTCGGCGGCGATCCGCTCCTGGCGCAGCGTCGCGCCCGGCGCATAGACGCCGGCATAGATGCGTTCGCGAAGTGCCTGAGCTACTTCGTCAAGAAGGCGCGATTGGCTTCGCCATTCGAAGGATTGGTTCATCGATCCCTCCCAAGATCGAGACAAATTGTATCCAGGATACAGAAGATGTCAATCGGCGGCCCGCGCGAGTTCCGCTCTGTGCAAGTACTTCCGCTCTCCCGCACGCCCGACTGGCCGCCGGCCGGGTCCTAGCCGTCAAAGCGATCGCAAGACGAGGTGACCGTTTGCCGAATATCTGGCGCTTTCGACCCTTGGCACCTTCCATGAACGGCGTGGCGAACAATCGCTGCTTGATGGGGTGGGCACCCTGACGGCGAGCTGGGGCCGCGTCTTCGGCCAAAAGACGGAACTGGACTGGAAGGGAACTGTCGATCCCAGCTTTGACGGCAATATCCTGGGCTTTCAGATCGGCCAGGATCTCTTCGGTTGGGAGTCGGCGCAAGGCCATCACGACCGCGTCGGCGTATTCTTCAGCCACGCGCGTGCCGATGGGGATATTACCGGGCAGGCGGTGGGCTGGAACAATCTGCATGTCGGCGAGATCGACGTCAGGGCAAACAGCTTTGGCGGCTACTGGACCCATATCGGCCCCGGAGGCTGGTATCTCGACGCAGTTCTGATGGGCAGCTGGTTTGACGGCGATGCCCGCTCGGTCGGCGGCAGCGGTGTCGAGGTCGATGGTAGCGGCATCACGGCTTCGCTCGAAGGCGGTTATCCGATCGCCATCGGTGAAGGCTGGGCGCTGGAGCCGCAGGCGCAGATCATCTGGCAGCATCTGTCGCTTGACGATCAGCGCGATGCGTTCTCGACCGTCAAGTTCGACAGCGACGACGCGGTGACCGGACGGCTGGGCTTCCGCCTGCAAGGCGGAGTGATTGCCGAGACGACAACTTTCCAGCCCTACCTCAAGGCCAACGTCTGGCACAGTTTCGACGCTGATCAGCGCGTGACCTTCGGCGCGGACCCGATCGTGACAGAGAGGGGCGGAACGGCGCTGGAACTCGGCGGCGGTCTGGTCGCAAAGCTGTCGGAGACCACAAGCCGCTATGTCACGGCCGACTACACCACCAATCTCGGTGGGGAAAAGATCGACGTGCTCGAAGGTAATATCGGCCTGCGGGTGAAGTGGTGACCAGCCCTCGACCGGTGTGACCCAGCACGTCCGCCGCCCTTAAACTTAGACCCGTGCGGATGGTTCGATCGCGCCACCGCTCGCGAGCGCGTTGACGTACCCGTCCCACCTGCTTCAATTAGCAGCAGCTATGGTGGGAGGCCGGCCGTGCAGATGCTTGATTGGATTGCGATTGTCCTGTTCCTCGTAACCTGGGTGGGATTGGAGCCGATGATGGCGCTTGGCTGGCCGCGCCGGACAGACAGCCTGATGCTGGACATGGTGCATATCAGGCGGGCCTGGATGCGCGAGGTCCTGACGCGGGACACCAACTTCATCGGCGATGCCGCCATCCTCGGTCACACGATCAATTCGGCCTCGTTTTTCGGTTCGGCCAATCTCATCGTCATCGTTGCCATGAGCAGTGCGCTTTTCATCCAGCCGACGGCAAGTCTTCAGGCGGGGATCATTTCAATGTTCGCGCCGATCGAACCGCTGTGGCTGTTCCAGTGCAAGGTGCTGCTCGTCATGGCGACATTGCTGCGGGGGCTTTCCGAATTCATCTGGGCGGTCCGGCAGATCAACTACTGCCTTGCTGCGATCGGAGCCAGTCCGTCGCGGGACGAAGCCCGAGACATCGCCGCATGGACCCACGCCTTGTCGCTGATGATCAATCCGGCACTTCGCTCATTCAGCCAGGGCGTTCGCTCCTACTACTTCACCGTTGCCGCGGCCCTCTGGTTCTTGGGCCCGATTGCGTTTCTCGTCGCCATCATCGGCTCGGTGGGACTTCTCGTCTGGAGACACAGCTGGTCGGATACGGCAAAGGGCGTGATGGAGGTGCGCAAGCTGCTGGATGAGAGCAATCCGCCTGCCGCCGAGGCAGAGCCTGCCGCAGCGATCAGTTCGCCGGTGGCGAATATCTGAAGACGAACCGCGGCGCCCGCGGAAAAAGCCGCCCTGTTCGCCCGTCCTTGGTCAGGCGTCGCAGGCGCTTTTGGCGTGAGCGGTTGGAATTCGACAGTAAGTCTACCATCTAGACATCAGCAACGTTTCAGAGGCGGTCGCTCATGTCAGACAAACCGATCAAGATTCCCGGCCCCGATCATCCGATCACAGTCGAGAGAAATCCGGCGCGTGTCGTCGTCACCCTCGGTGGGCGCGTTATCGCCGACACCCGCGATGCGCTGACTTTGCGCGAGGCATCCTACCCGGCGGTGCAGTACATTCCGCGCAAGGATGCCGACATGTCGTTGCTGGCGCGCACGGATCATTCGTCCCACTGCCCATACAAGGGCGATGCTTCCTATTTCAGCATCCCATCCGGCGGAGAGCGGTCGAGGAACGCCGTCTGGACCTATGAAAGCCCGCATGCGGCGGTGGCCGCCATCAAAGATCGGTTGGCATTCTATCCCGACAAGGTGGATTCGATCGAAGAGATCCAGCCCTAAAGCGCGTCGCGATCTTTCAGATTCGCTCCTTGCGCTTTAAGTTCTTGATATTTCGCATGTCGTTGTCGCAAAATCGCAGCGCGCTTTTGCGCGACAGGCTTTGGCCGCGAGGTCACTCGCTCCGGACCCGGAACGTTTCGCGCACCGCCCTCAGGAATTCTGCCACTTTCGGCAGATCACCCAGCTGCTGATGGTAGAGATAGTAGAGGTGTGTGGCTGGTCCGGACCATTCGGCAAGGACCGGAACGAGCCGCCCGGTGGTGACACCATCGGCGGCGAGCGCGTCGCTCAGCATACCGATGCCGAGACCCTCGGCGATCAGGCGCTCTCCGATCGCCGGATCGTCGACGACGATCGAGGGTGGGCGCTCAAGCGTGAAATGCCGGTTGCCGTCGGAGAGCACCCAGTGGGCCAGTTCCCGCCGCATCCGGGTCCGGTGCGCCACCAGCGCGACATGCATCAGGTCCTCGGGTGACGAGAGAGATAACCCGTCGCGGTAGGCCGGCGCGGCATAGAGCCGCTGTTCGATCGTTCCGATCTTTCGGTAGATCATCTCGCTGTCGACCGGCTCGCCCATTCTCAGCGCCACATCGACGCTTTCGCCGATCAGATCGACATTGTTGTGTGCCGTCTGCAGATCGACCTGAACCTCCGGGCAAAGCTCCGCATAGCGCTTCAGGATCGGCGGCAGGAAGGTGCGGGCAAAGGCGACGGATGTGGCGACCCGTAGTCGCCCGCGGGTGGCGCCATCGGCGGGCCGGAAACCCGCAATGCCACGATCGATGAGCTCTACGGCCCCGCCGATCGACTCGAGCAGGTGCTTGCCCGCCTCGGTCAGGGAGACCCGGCGCGTGGAGCGCAGCAGCAGCGCGACGCCAAGCGCGGTTTCAAGCTCAGCCAAGCGCCGGCTAACCGTGCTTGGCGGAAGGTGCAGGCGAAGTGCTGCGGCTGAGAAACTCTCGGTGCGGGCGACCTCGAGGAAGATCCTGAGGTTATTGAGATCGGGAGACTGGGGGGATTTCATGCGTTTCCGGAACAATCACTTCCATGATCGCAGGATAATCGACGGAGAGTTGAATTGATAGCTTCGTCGCATCCAATCGAAGGAGCCGATCATGACCACTCGCAGACAAGCTTTGGGCCTTCTCGCCGCCACGGCCCTGTTGCCGCTCGCACCGCGGTTTGCCTTTTCCGCCGCGCCGTTCTCGACCGTTGCCAATGCCGGTTACTACCGCTTCCGCTTCGGAAAGTTTGAAGTCACGGCGCTTTCGGACGGCACGCTGGCACTGCCCATGGCGAAGATCTATCAGAACGAGCCCGAGGGCGAACTGCAGCGCAGGCTCGACGAGGCCTTCCTCGGCAAGGAGCCGCATTTGTCGATTAACGCCTATCTGGTAAACGACGGTAAGCGCCTGGTGCTGATCGATGCGGGGTCCGGCGCCTTGCTCGGCGCCGCCGCCGGCAAGCTCATCCGCCATCTCACGGCCTCCGGCTACAGGCCCGACCAGGTTGACGCCGTTGTTTTGACCCACGTGCATGCCGATCACTCCGGCGGCCTTACCGTCGACGGCAAGCCCCAGTTTCCGAATGCCGAAATCCATCTCGCCGACCGCGAGTATCGTTACTGGATCGAGCGCGAGGGCGTGACGACGATGACGGAGGCGCAGAAGACCGACTTCCAGCGCGCCGAGGACGCTCTGGCTCCCTATATCGCCGCCGGAAAAGTAAAGCGTTTCGCCGACAATGCGGACGTGTTGCCGAACCTCGGATCGATCCTGCGAGCGGGGCATACGCCCGGACATTCCTCGATCGTGCTCCAAGCCGATGACGGCCAGCGTCTGGTCTTCTGGGGTGACGTGATCCATGGCGACCACGTCCAGTTCGACGCTCCCGACGTCTTCGTCAGCTTCGACGTCGATGGAACAGCGGCGGCCGCGACCCGTGCGGTGGCACTGGCAGATGCAGCCGATGGCCGCTACCTCGTCGCCGGCGCTCACCTGCCGTTCCCCGGTGTCGGCCACGTGGCCCGGGACGAGACGCTCTATCGCTTCATCCCCTGGAACTACGTCGAATAGCGAGGGTTTCGAAGCCGGATCACTTGTAGGCGTAGGCGTCGATGGTTTCTCTGCGCCCGCGCAGACGCACGCCGTTGTGGCGCACCCACCTGTCTGATCCGGCTTCGTCAATCTTTCCTGCCGCGAAGGCTTCCGCCGAAACGACGATCGATGCGCCGAGGTGGCGGGATTCGGCCTGCAGCCGCTGGCCGACTCCAGCGCCCGACGATGATCGAGAGCGCCAGCATCAAGGCGGCGATCGCCAGCGAGAAGGCGAGCCGCGCATTCGAGGCGAAGCGTTCGGCCTCACGCTCGGTATCGAACAGGACACGGCCGTCCTGGCTCATCCAGCCGTCCGGTGGTTCGACTTTCAGAAGCATGCAGATCCCCGTCCCTCACTCGCCGAGTGCCGGGCATCCTTCCATTCGGGTCTGCGCGAATCAAGCGCGCGCCGGACCGAGCTTCCGCGATTGGTGAGCCGGTGCCTTCACGTTGTCGTGTGGAGCGGCGTCCCCTCCGGCTCTTGCCCGCCGGGCTGTGTCTGTTAGGCGGCTACCGGTGAGTTAGGAAATGACGTTGCGGACGAACCGCACGACTTCGCCACCGTCATTGATGTAGGCATAGGCCTGGGCGGAGCTATAGACCGCGAAGGTACCGCTGGCGTATCGCTTGCGCACGCCAGCGACCTCAAGCGTCAAGGTGCCTTCCGTTACGAACAGCATTTCGTGCCACCCTTGCGGGTCGGGCTCGGCGTCATAGCGCTCGCCTGGGGCGAGCGACCAGAGCCACATCTGGGCTTCGGACGTAGCAGGGGCAGAAGCGAGCAGCCGCGCTTCGCTCTCTGCTTGTTGGCCGCGCCAGGTCACAGCGTCGATGTTGTCGCGGGATTGGCGAGACGGGTCCCTGACGAGATCGACGAAGCCGACATTCATCGCAGCCGCCAGCTTGTCGAGGCTGGAGAGGCTGATGTTGGCGTCAGCGCCTTCGACTGCGACGATCATGCGGCGGCTGATGCCGGAGGCTTTGGCGAGTGCCGTCTGGCTCAGTCCCGCCGCCATGCGGATGCGCCGGAGATTGTCCGCGACATGGGTCAGCACGTCGGATCGATCTTGACTGTGCAATATATTGCTCATATCGTTCTTCTATACGGATCGACCATCAACGGCCAGCCATTTCTGGTGCCTCCGACCGCGACGGAGGCCACATGCGCAGCTGTGCCAACAGGAAGGGCTTCATGTCACAGCAAGCGACAATTCTCAACGTCGCCGACAGGTCCGGCTTACTCGCAGCCATAGCCCAACATTCGAAAGGTCACTGACATGAAAATCCGCGACTTCGGTGTCGAAATCTGGATGAACCGCTACGAGAACCATTGCGAATGGAATCTCGCCGAGACCTGCGTTGAATCGCTGACCGTGGCGGAATTGTTGGAAATGGCGGGCAAGACGGACACGATCCTTGCCGAACTGCTGCCGCTGAAGCTGACCTATGGCGCCATCGAGGGTTCCGAACGGCTGCGCGGGCAGATCGCAAGCCTCTATGCGAAACAGGCGATCGAAAACGTCGTCACCACGCATGGTGCGATCGGCGCCAATGCACTGGTGCATGAAACGCTCGTCGAGCCCGGCGACCGGGTGATTTCGGTGCTGCCGACCTACCAGCAGCACTATTCGATCCCGGACAGCTATGGCGCCGATACGCAGATCCTGAAACTGACGGAGGAGACCGGTTTCCTGCCTGATCTCGAGCAGTTGCAGCGGCTCGCTATCCCCGGCACGAAGCTGATCGCCATCAACAATCCGAACAACCCGACCGGCGCGCTGATGGATTGCGGCTACCTCGAAAAGATCGTCGGTATCGCGCGCGGCTGCGGCGCATGGATCCTCTGCGACGAGGTTTATCGCGGCACGGATCAAGAGGGCGACGGTTTGACGGCATCGATCGCAGACCTCTACGAAAAGGGCGTCAGCACCGGCAGCATGTCGAAGACGTTTTCGCTCGCCGGCCTGCGGCTCGGCTGGATCGTCGCGCCACCCGAACTGATCCATGCCGTTTCGATCCACCGCGATTACAACACGATCAGCGTCGGCATGCTGGACGATCACTTCGCGGCAATGGCGCTGGAAAACCGCCACAAGATCTTGGCGCGCAGCCGGAGCATTACCCGCACCAACCTCGCGGTGCTGTCGGACTGGGTCGACAGTGAACCGCGGATCTCCTGGGTCAAGCCGCATTCGGGCACCACGGCACTACTGAAATACGATCTGCCGATGACCTCCGAAGCATTCTGCCTCGGATTGTTAGAGCGCACCGGCGTGATGCTGACGCCTGGCAGCGCAATGGAAATGGAGGGCTATCTCAGGATCGGCTACGCCAACAGCGAAAGCATTCTTCGCGAGGGTCTGCAGCGCCTGTCCGGGTTTCTTCGCGAGCAACAGTCTGCCGCCGCGTAAGGACAAGCGGAATTGTCCTTCAGGGCTCGATATCCAGCTCCGGGTAGCGACGGAAGATACCGTTTTCATTGAAGGCTAGCCGCCGCGGTGAAGCAAGATAGGCGGCGATCTTCGGCCGTGCCTTCACCGAGGCGTGCAGCTTCAAAAGCTCGGAGTATTGCCGCTCGTAATGGCGCATCGCCTTCGGGAAGGCATAGCGCAGCCCTTCGATCACCTGGAATAGCGAGAGATCGATATAGGTTGCGTCGTCGCCGACGGCGTGGCCGCTGCCATCGGGATTTTGTTCAAGCACCCGTTCGAAGTAGCCGAGAAACTTGGGGATGCGGTTGGTGACGAATTCGACCGCCCGGTCCTTCGCCTCCACCTTCTGCTCCTCGTAGTATTTCGAGGTTGCGATCGGGTGGTGGGTGTCGTGCACCTCGGCAATGAAGTCGGTGATGGTGAGTTGCAGACCGTTGGCGAACCAGCGCAGCGCTTCCTCCTTGGGCGCGAGCCCGAGCCTCGGGCCGAGGTAAAAAAGGATGTTGGCCACATGCGAAATGATCTGGTCGCCCTCCCTGAGGAACGGCGGCGCGAAGGGGATGTGTGCTTCGGTGGCGCTCTCCATCAGCTTGATCATCTCGCCGGTGCCGCGGCCCGGCTCGCGGGTGACATCGATATAATCGGCACCGGCGTCCTCAAGCGCCAGGCGCACGAATTCGCCGCGGCCCTGAATGCCGTCCCAGTAGTACAACTCATAGGTCATGGAAGCCCTCTGCCGATCTCGGATACCCGGTTGATATAGGCCATCGGCGGTTTAGGGCGAGGGCAAGGCAGCAATTGCAAGGCGCGCTCTGTCGAACAGGCCGCGACGCATGCTATGGCGCTGTGGAGAGGCAACGGGGGCTGGTGCCAGGGGAAAGCCTAGGTGAGCAAACCGAATTATCGCGACATTGCCGAACTTGCAGGCGTCGGAACCGCGACGGTCGAACGTGTTCTCAACGGACGTGGCGGCGTGCGCCCGGACCTGGTCGAGAAGGTGGTCGTTGCCGCGCGCACGCTGAATTATCCGCGCACGCTGCCCGACACCCATCGCGGTCTTTTGCGCATCGACGTGCTGATGGTCCGCCCCGAAACGACCTTCTATCGCCGGCTCTCCAAAGCGTTCGAAAGGATCGCGGAGACGCTCGATCCGCTTGTCGTGGTGCAACGCAGCTTCACCGAGGAGATGAAGCCGGACGAGATTGCCAGGCGGATTCTTGCGACCGAGGTCCCGCGCGCTGGCCTGATCCTTGCCGTGCCCAACAGTCCGCTGATCAGCGCCGCGGTCGAGACGGTCGTTTCGCGCGGGGTGCCGGTGATCCATGTCGTCACACGGGCGTCCGAGAAGCAGGGCGAATTCGTCGGCATCGACAACTACGCGGCCGGACGAACAGCAGCACTCTTCATCGCCCGCATGGCGCACGAAATCGGCCCTGTCGTAGCCCTCTGCCACCCGATCTATCAGGTCCATCGCGATCGCCTCAGCGGCTTTTCGGACTATTTCCAGGAGCATCCGGGCGAGCGCCGGTTCGAGTGGCTGGGCTTCACCCGCGACGAGGAGCACTACGGCGCCGAAGCGCTGCAATCGGCGCTCGAGATGTATCCAGAAATGGCCGGGCTCTACAATGCGGGGGGTGCCAACGCCGCTCTGATCGATGTTCTTCGCCGGCATCCGCGCGGCAGGGAGATTTTCTTCGTCGGCCATGAGTTGACCGATTATACGCGCAAGGCGCTTAGCGACGGCATCATGGACGTCGTGCTCGATCAGGCGCCCGAGGCGCAGGCCCGCCGCGCCCTTGACCTTGTGCTGCGCCGGATCGGCCTTTCAGAGCTGGAACCGGACAAGGCGCCTATTCGCTTCATCACCATCACCGCCGAGAGCCTTTGATTTGATTTGATCAAACAAGGCTTCGCCGTTCAGAACGCCTCCTGCTAGATTTTTATCAAGAAGGAGGGCGCGGTCCCGAGCGAACCGGAAGGCGCTCTCCTTCACCGGAATTTGTGCGGAACGCCCGCGATCCGCCGGAAGGAGAGCGTTATGGACGACTTGAAGTATGGAACGCGCAACAAGCGAGGCGACTGGGCACCGAACCAGCCGATCGAAACGGCGCCGCTGTTTGCCTTTCCGCCCAAACTGCTGGCGCTTCTGAAGTGGCTGCCGCACTATTTCTTTCCGTGGAACGCGATCTTCGCCGCTTCGGCCGTCGCCTACTGGGCCTGGGTAATCCCGCCGATCGAGACGATGCAGACTTTGGGCATCGGGTGGATCGCCTGGCTCTACGTGGTGAACGCGGTCTGCGTCTTCCTCTTCTACGGCGCCTTCGAACTGCACCTCTACGTGCTGAAGCGGCAGGAAAACCGCTTCAAGTACAATGGCAAATTCCCGGCCGAGCAGAAGAGCAAGGCCTTCTGGCTCGAAAGCCAGAACCTCGACAATATCCTGCGCACCTTCCTTTCGGGCCTCACCATCTGGACCGCCGTCGAGGTCGCCATGCTCTGGGCCTATGCCAACGGTTATGCGCCTTGGCTGAGCTTCGCGCAAAATCCCTGGACGCTTGCTTTCGTCGCGCTCGTCGTGCCTGTGATCCACGAGTTCCACTTCTTCTGCATCCACCGGCTCATCCACACGCCGCTGCTCTACAAATGGGTGCATTCGGTCCACCACAATTCGGTGAACCCGTCGCCATGGTCCTCGCTGTCGATGCATCCGGTCGAGCACCTGCTCTATTTCGGCACCGTCTTCTACCACCTGGTGCTGCCGTCGAACCCGATCCTGATGCTCTACCAACTTCACTATGCGGGCTTCGGCGCCATTCCCGGCCATGTCGGCTTCGACAAGGTCGAGGTCGGCGAAGAGACACTCGTCGATAGCCACGCCTATGCGCATTACCTGCACCACAAGTATTTCGAGGTGAATTATGGCGACGCCCTGATCCCGCTCGATCGCTGGTTCGGCACCTGGCACGACGGCTCCAAAGAAGGCGAGGCGCGGATGCAGGAACGCTACCGCAAGCGCAAGGAAAAACTCGCAGCCCGCAAGGCGCGCAACACGATCGGGGAGGCAGCAGAATGAGCAACGTGATCACCTGGGTACCAGCCTGCAAACTGGATGACATCGAGCAGGAAGGGGCGATCCGCTTCGACCACGCCGGCCGCACCTACGCGGTCTACCGCGGGCCGGATGACAGCGTCTATTGCACCGCCGGTCTCTGCACCCATGAGGCGATCCATCTCGCCGATGGGCTGGTCATGGACTTCGAAGTGGAATGTCCCAAGCATTCCGGCGCCTTCGACTACCGCACCGGCGAAGCCCTTAGGCTTCCCGCCTGCGAGAACCTGAAGACCTATCCCGCCGAAATCGTCGACGGCGAGGTTCGGGTGGCCCTCGGTTAGGGCCCGCGCTTACCGCGCGCTCGAACCACTCGAGCATTGATCGGGTCCGTGGACCCCCGGAATGCACTCGGGTGATCCGGCACCCATTGGGAGGAAATCATGAAATCCATGTACCTGGCGGCTGCTCTTGCCGCCTTGATGGGAAGTGCTGCCTCGGCGGAGACGATCGGTGTCTCGATGCAGAGCTTCGACAACAACTTCCAGACGCTGCTGCGTGAAGGCATCAGCGCCAGAGCATCGGAAACCGGAGGCGTCAATGTCCAGATTGAGGACGCCCAGACCGACATCTCCAAGCAGCTCAATCAGGTGAACAACTTCATCGCGTCGGGCGTCGACGCGATCATCACGACGCTCGCCGATACCTCGGCAGCCACCGGCATCAGCGAAGCGGCGGAGAAGGCGGGCATTCCGCTCGTCTATCTCAACCTCCAGCCCGACAATGTCGCCCAGTTGCCGGTAAAGCAGGCCTATGTCGGAAGCCGGGAAACGGACTCCGGCAAGCTGGGCGCCGAGGCCGCCTGTTCGCTGCTCAAGGGAAAGGGCAAGGCCGGTGACGCGCAGGTCTATATCCTGATGGGCGATCTCGCCCACCAGGCCTCGCGGGACCGCACCTCGTCGTTCAAGGAGACGTTGGCTGCCGGCGACTGCAAGGGCGCCACCATCGCCGACGAGCAGTCCGCCGCTTGGACCCGCACCAACGCGATGGACCTCACCACGAACTGGATCACGGCCGGGCGCCCGATCGACGTGGTTTTTGCCAACAACGACGAAATGGCGATCGGCGCCATACAGGCGCTCAAGGCCGCTGGCGTGTCCATGGACGATGTGATCGTCGTCGGCATCGATGCGACGCAGGATGGTCTTGCCGCCATGGCCGCGGGCGACCTCGATGCAACGGTGTTCCAGAATGCCAAGGGCCAGTCGGCGAGCGCGCTCGATGCTGCCGTCGCGCTGGCGCGCGGCAAGGCCGTCGAACGCGAAGTGATGGTTCCCTTCGAGCTCGTCACGCCCAAGAACATGGCCGACTACGCGACCCGCAACTGATCCTCCCAGCCGGCGCATTTCTCCTGCCTGCGCCGGCCACCCCCTCTTTTTGAACGGGATCGGGAAACGTGCTTGCCGCTTTTCGCCCGCGACCCGCTCCAAATCTTGATCTACGGAGAAGCCATGGACCGCATCGTCATCATCGGCGCCGGTGAAGCCGGCACAAGGGCGGCCTTTGCGCTGCGCGAAGCGGGCTTTACCGGCAGCGTCACGCTCACCGGCACAGAGCCGCATCTGCCCTATGAGCGCCCGCCACTGTCGAAGCCGCTCAATGGCGCGGTGCAGATGAAGCCGATCTGCGGCGCCGAGGCGCTCCAGGCTGCCGGCATCGACTACCTCCAGGGCGTATCGGCCCTGAGCCTCGATCCGGATACCCGGTCTGTCGCTTTCAGCGACGGGCGGACGCTTACATACGACAAGCTGCTGCTTGCGACCGGCGCTCGCCCGAGGCGGCTGACATGCCTTGGGGCTGAGCGCGCGCTCGACTTTCGCACCTATGCGGATGCGGCGACAATCTTCTCCAGCGCCGACCCGGGAAAAAGTATCGCCATCATCGGTGGTGGTCTGATCGGCATGGAGCTCGCGGCCGTTCTGCGCGGCAAAGGCATAACCGTCAGCGTTATCGAGATGGCGGCTAAGCCGCTCGGACGCGCGGTTCCACCGCGCTTTGCCGCCAAGCTCCATGCGCGGCATCAGGATGAAGGCGTTGCGTTTCATCTCGGTCAGGGGATGGCCGCGATCACCGACGATGCCGTTCTCCTCGCCGATGGCAGCGCGGTGCCTGCCGATATCGTCGTCGCGGCAATCGGCGTGTCTGCGGATGTGGCGCTCGCCGAGGCGGCGGGCCTTGCCACCGGAAACGGCGTCCTGACGGACGGTTTTCTCCGCACCAGTGACCCGAACATCTTTGCGGCCGGTGACTGCGCCGCGGTGGCGCAGCCGGGCGGCGGGTACATTCGCTTCGAGAGCTGGCGCAATGCGCGCAGCCAGGCGGAGACCGCGGTCCGCAACATGGTCGGCGGAAAGGAAGCTTTTGGCGCAATCCCCTGGTTCTGGACCGACCAGTACGATCTCGGTCTGCAGGTCGCGGGCCTGCCGCAGCCGGAGCATAAGAGCGTGATCCGCCAACTCGACGGCGGCGAGCTGGAGTTCTACCTGGACGATGGGCGCCTCCTTGCCGCGGCGGGCCTCGGTTCCTGCAATAGCGTCGCCAGGGACATCAAGCTCGCCGAGATGCTGATTGCCGCCGGTATCAATCCAGACCCCGCAGCGCTTGCTGATCCCGGCGTGAACCTGAAGGCGCTTCTGAAGAACGCGCGGGCGGCCTGATGCAAAAGTTGCTTGTCTTTCAGTCGCTCTGGGCGATGGAGCGCCGGCATGCGGACGGCTGCGAACGCGGTCTCGAGGAAAACATCGCTGTTATCGTCGAGGCCGGGTTCGACGGCATCAGCGCACACTACACGAACCGCGCCGACGTCGTGCGCCTCAACGAAGCGATCCGCGGCACCGGATTGAAGATCGAGGGAGTCTGTTTTCCCCGGAGCGTCGAGGACCTGCGCCCGACCCTGGAACTGGCGAGCGAATTTCCTGTCAGCCACATCGACCTGCAGGCGGACGTCCGCCCGCGCCGGGTGGAAGATTGCCTGCCGCTTCTGGACGGATGGATGCGGCTCGCCGAAAGGGCGGGTGTCCCCGTCTATGTCGAAACCCATCGCCACCGGATCACCAGCGACCTCTTGTTCACGCTGGACCTGCTGGACCGGCGCCCCGATTTGCCGCTGCTCGCCGATCTCTCGCACTATCTGGTCGGCCGCGAGTTTGCCTTTCCGGTCGAAGAGGAAAGCCACGCCCAGGTCCGGCGCATCCTCCACAACGCCCAGGCCTTCCACGGCCGCGTCGGCTCGTGCCAGCAGATCCAGATCGAGATGTCCTTTCCGCAGCATCGCCCCTGGGTCGATCTCTTCCGCGAATGGTGGGGCTATGGCTTCCGCCACTGGAGATCCCGTGCCGCCGACGATGCCGCGTTGGTCATGACCTGCGAGCTCGGCCCCAGACCCTATGCGATCACGGACAGGGACGGCCACGACACGACGGACAGGTGGGCGGAGGCGCTTTTGCTTCGGCAGATGGTGCTGGATGTGTGGGCTGAGAGCGCAGACCCTTCGGGCAACCGAACGCATGGCGCGTGCGTGCCGGACCCCGTCATTTAACGAAGGAGGGCCGGAATGGCAGATTGTGCTCGAGGCCAAGCCAAGGCGGGTTTTCCGCATACATCTCTTCGATCAACTGCTTGATCAGCTCAATGTGGCGTGAATTGTCGCCGACCCGGTGATTGAGGATGACAGGAGAGGTCGCGCGTTCCCCCTCGATCATGCGGTAGTGGACGTCTGACCGCACCTGACGCGCCGAGGAGGGGACGATGCACAGACCGGCTTCCGAGGCGACGAGGCCAAGGGCACTCTGGATCTCCCGCACTTCATGCACCTCGGCAGGGCGCACATCGTGGGCATGAAGCAGGCTCAGCACATGGTCGGCATAGCTCGGCCGCGGCTCCTTCGGATAGACGATCAGCTTCTGGCCGGCGAGCGCATTCAAGGGCAAGGGCGACGTGTCTTCGGCTAGCGGCGTGCCCTGGGGTATCGCCACGGCGAGGCGCTCTTCGCGCATGAGGATGCCGACGACATTGGGATCGCTGTGGTGAAGCCGGCCGAAGCCGACATCGATTCGGCCCTCCTTGAGCGCGGCGATCTGCTGCACCGACACCATCTCCAATAGCCGGATATCGAGTTCCGGCGCATTCTGCCTCAGCTTGCGCACGAGTGTCGGCAGCCCGCCATAGAGCGTGGAGGCGACGAAGCCGATGGACAGGACGCGGTTCTGGTTGAGACCGACGCGGCGCGTGGCCTCAACCATCTGCTCGACTCTCCCCAAAATCTGCAGCGACTGCTCGTAGAACAACCGGCCCGCCTCCGTCAGCCGGACCGGACGGCTCGCGCGGATGATCAGCGGCACGCCCAGCTCTTCCTCCAGAAGCTGGATCTGCCGGCTCAAGGGCGGCTGGGCGATATGCAGCTGCTCGGCGGCGCGGGTGAAGTTGCGCTCACGGGCGACGGCGACGAAGTAGCGAAGCTGGCGCAGATCCATTTTCAGGCCCTCATTTTCCTACCATTGCGGTATGTTGCAGTGCGGTAACCGCATGAATCTGCGAAATCTCTACCACATTATACCATGAAGGTATCATAGAGAACCTATTTGGTGTTGGACGCCACCCAGTGCGCGGCGCACAGTTACGCCATGAACACGACCCTTGCACCCATCGCTCCGACTGCAGCCTTCGTCCCCGTCGTCGAACGGGTCGAAACGATACTGGTCGATCTGCCGACGATCCGGCCGCACAAGCTCTCAGTCGCGACCATGACCGGCCAAACGCTGATGCTGGTGAAGGTCCATTGCAGCGACGGCACCGTCGGGATCGGCGAAGGCACGACGATCGGCGGTCTCGCCTATGGTGGCGAGAGCCCGGAAAGCATGAAGCTGGCGATCGATACCTATTTCGCGCCTGTCATGGTCGGCGAGGACGCGACCCGCGTGAAGGCGCTAATGGCGCGCATCGGCAAAGCGGTGAAGGAAAACCGTTTCGCCAAGAGCGCGGTCGAAACGGCGCTGCTCGATGCCCACGGCAAGCGTCTCGGCCTGTCGGTCGGCGAACTCCTGGGCGGAGCGCTGCGCAAGCGGCTGCCGGTCGCCTGGACGCTCGCTTCCGGTGACACCGCCGTGGACATTGCTGAGGCCGAAAAGATGCTCGACCTTCGCCGACACCGGATCTTCAAGCTGAAGATCGGCGCGAAGCCGTTGAAGGACGATATCGCCCATGTGGCGGCGATCAAGCAGGCGCTGGGCGACCGCGGTGCGGTGCGCGTCGACGTCAATATGGCCTGGAGCGAATTCGAGGCGTCCTACGGCATGGCGGCGCTCGCCGATGCCGGTTGCGAACTGGTCGAACAGCCCGTCGCGTCGACGGCAGCGCTCAACCGACTGGTCCGTCGTTTTCCGGTGGCGCTGATGGCGGACGAGTCCCTTACCGGGCCTGAATCGGCCTTCGAGATTGCCAAGACCAAGGGCGCAGACGTCTTTGCGGTCAAGATCGAGCAGAGCGGTGGGCTCTTCAACGCGCAGCGCGTGGCTGCGATCGCCGATGCCGCCGGCATCGAGCTCTATGGCGGCACGATGCTGGAAGGTGGCGTCGGCACGGTGGCGTCAGCCCATGTGTTTTCCACCTTCGCCAATCTGCAGTGGGGCACCGAGCTTTTCGGTCCGCTGCTCCTGACGGAGGAAATCCTGGTAACGCCCCTCGACTACAGCGACTTCGAACTGACGGTGCCGGATGGGCCGGGTTTGGGCGTCGAACTCGACGAAGACCGGTTGAAGTTCTTTGCGCGCGAAGGGCTGCGCAAGACCATCAGTGTTGCGAAGTGAGGATCGGCTGATGCTGTTTCACGTCAGAATGGATGTTCGCATTCCCCATGACCTGCCCGCTGAAGAGGCGGCCCAGATTCTCGCGCGAGAGAAGGCCTATTCACAGGCGCTGCAGCAGAGCGGCAAGTGGCGGCATATCTGGCGGATCGCCGGCCAGTACGCCAACTACAGCGTCTTTGACGTCACGGACAATGCCGAGCTGCACGAGATCCTCTCGGGTCTGCCGCTGTTCAAATTCATGGACATCGAGGTGACGCCGCTGCTTCGGCATCCGTCGTCAGTCCGGGAGGATGACACCTGAGATTTCGTTCGGCCGCCGCCGGGAGGTTGGCAGGCGGCACCCGCTTTCAAACTATCCAAGTGGAGGATTTATCATGAGCGTGAAGATTTTCGACAAGCCAGAGACGCAAGGTTTCCTGAAGGTCCTGAGCGGCCTCGACAAGGACGGCGGCAGCCCGCGCGTCAAAGAGATCGTGCACCGGCTGATGTCGGACCTGTTCAAGGCGATCGACGATCTCGACATCACCCCGGATGAATACTGGACCGGCATTGCCTGGCTGAATGAGATCGGTGCTGCCGGTCAGGCCGGCCTGATCTCGCCCGGCCTCGGCCTCGACCACTTCCTCGACGAACGTCTCGACGCCATCGACGAGGAGCTCGGCATCAAGAATCCGACACCGCGCACGATCGAGGGGCCGCTTTATGTCGCCGGCGCACCGGCATCGGAAGGCTTCGCCCGTCTTGATGACGGCCGGGACACCAACGGTCACCCGCTGATCATGCACGGCACCGTCTATGATTCCGCCGGCCAACCGCTGAAAGGTGCGACGGTCGAAGTCTGGCACTGTGATACCCGCGGCTTCTATTCGCATTTCGACCCGACCGGTGTGCAGGCGCCGTTCAATATGCGCCGCACGATCGTCACCGACGCCAAGGGCCGTTACAAGTTTCAGAGCATTGTGCCGCACGGCTACGGCGTGCCGCCGGGCAGCCCGACCGAACAGCTGCTTTCGGCGCTCGGGCGTCACGGCCAGCGCCCGGCGCATATTCACTTCTTCATCAGCGCCGACGGTCATCGCAAGCTGACGACCCAGATCAACATAGCCGGCGATCCGTTGGTCAACGACGACTTCGCCTATGCGACCCGCGACGGCCTGGTGCCCGATGTTACCGAGCGGACCGACGAGGCAAGCATCAAGGCGAACGGTCTCTCCGGCCCCTTCGCCGAGATCGAATTCGACATTCATCTCACCTCATTGGTGAATGGCGTCGACAACCAGATCAACGAGCAGCGCAGGCGCACCGCCGCCTGATCATTGTTGCGGCGGCCGACTGAGCCGCCGCCCCCACACCGACATTGTTGCAATAGCCGAACCGAGCACGGATCAGCCGTTTGCGGGAGAAGAACCATGTCTGCAGTTATCGACAAAACCCAGGCCCTCGACGATCTGCTCGCCACCGCAGTCGAGGACGATCATGAGACCGGCATGTTCCGGTGCCGCCGCGATATCTTCACCAACGAAGACCTCTTCGAGCTGGAGATGAAGCACATCTTCGAGAGCAATTGGGTCTACCTCGCCCACGAGAGCCAGATCCCCGAGAACAATGACTATTACACCACCTATATCGGCCGCCAGCCTGTCGTCGTCACCCGCGACAAATCAGGCGAACTGCACGCGGTCATCAATGCCTGCGCCCATCGCGGCGCGATGCTCTGCCGGCGCAAGCACGGCAACAAGGGCAGCTTCACCTGTCCTTTCCACGGCTGGACTTTTTCCAACACCGGCAAACTCCTGAAGGTGAAGGACGAGAAGACCACGCAATATCCGCCGCAATTCGCGAAAGACGGCTCGCATGACCTGAAGCGCGTCGCTCGTTTCGAGAGCTATCGCGGCTTCCTCTTCGGCAGCCTGAATCCTGATGTCTCGTCGCTCGAGGATTATCTCGGCGAGACCAAGGTCATCATCGACCAGATTGTCGACCAGGCGCCCGACGGGCTCGAAGTGCTGCGCGGCAATTCCTCCTACATCTACGATGGGAACTGGAAGCTGCAGATGGAAAACGGTTGCGACGGCTATCACGTCAGCTCCGTGCACTGGAACTATGCCGCGACCATGGGCCGCCGCCACGAGGAGGGCACCAAGGCGGTTGACGCGAGCAGCTGGAGCCGCTCGATTGCCGGCGTCTACGGCTTCGACAACGGCCATATTCTGCTCTGGACCAACACCATGAACCCCGAGGTCCGGCCGGTCTTCCACGCCCGTGAGGAGATCAAGGCGCGCGTCGGCGAAGTGAAGGCGGATTTCATCGTCAACCAGACGCGTAACCTCTGCCTCTATCCGAACGTGTTCCTGATGGACCAGTTCAGCACGCAGATCCGCGTCACCCGTCCAATCAGCGTCGACAAGACCGAGATCAGCATCTTCTGTTTCGCGCCGAAGGGCGAAAGTGCTGCCGATCGCACGCTGCGCATCCGCCAATACGAGGACTTCTTCAACGTCTCCGGCATGGGCACGGCTGACGATCTCGAAGAATTCCGCGCCTGCCAGCAGGGCTATGCCGGCATCACCGCGCTCTGGAACGACCTGTCACGCGGGGCGCCGCTCTGGATTGACGGTCCGGACGACAATGCCAAGCGCATGGGTCTTGCGCCGTTGCTCTCCGGCGAGCGCAGCGAGGATGAAGGCCTGTTCGTCCGCCAGCACGAATATTGGGCGAAGGTGATGCGCGCAGCACTTGCCTCCGAGAAGAAGGGAGCGGTCGCATGAGCATCTCCTACGACACCGCCTGCGCCTTCCTCTACCGCGAAGCGCGCCTGCTCGACGACCGCGAATGGGACGAATGGCTGACCTGCTATGCGCCCGACGTCACCTACTGGATGCCGGCCTGGGACGATGACGATCAGCTGACCGAAGATCCGCAGTCTGAGATCTCGCTGATCTTCTATCCGAGCCGCGACGGCCTGGAGGATCGCGTCTTCCGCATCAAGACCGAACGCTCGGGCGCCTCCACGCCAGAGCCGCGTACCAGCCACAACGTCACCAATGTCGAGTTGCTGGCCGACCGCGGCGAGGAAGTGGATGTCCGCTACAACTTCCACACGCTCAACCACCGCTACAAGGTCACCGACCACTTCTTCGGCACCATGTTTGTGACGCTGCGCAAAAGCGGCGAAGAGCTCGTGATTTCACAAAAGAAGATCGTGCTGAAGAACGACTACATCCGCCAGGTCATCGACGTTTACCACATCTGATGACCGCCGCCTGACGACAAGGGATTGGGAGGAGCAACCATGGCCAGCTACAGGATCGCTTTGAATTTCGAGGATGGCGTCACCCGTTTCGTCGAATGTAGGGACGACGAGAAGGTGCTCGACGCCGCCTTCCGCAACAAGATCAACCTGCCGATGGACTGTTCCGACGGCGTCTGCGGTACCTGCAAGTGCCGCGCCGAAAGCGGTGCCTATGACCTCGGCGACGACTTCATCGACGATGCGCTGACGGCGGACGAGGCCGCAGGCGGGCTGGTGCTGACCTGTCAAATGAAGCCGTCGAGCGATTGCGTCATCGCGGTGCCGACGACCTCGGCCGCCTGCAAGACCGGGCAGCAGAAGTTCTCGGCAACGGTTGCGCGGGTCACCCCGCACAATGATGCGGCGATCGTGCTGGAGCTGGAGGTGGACGCAGCACCGGCCTTTCTGCCGGGGCAATACGTCAATATCGATGTGCCCGGCAGCGGCCAGAGTCGCTCCTATTCCTTCTCCTCGGCTCCGGGTGAACAGCGTCTCGGCTTCCTGATCAAGAAGATCCCCGGCGGTCTGATGAGCAACTGGCTGGAGCGCGCCGAAGTCGGCACGAAACTCGAACTGACAGGGCCGCTCGGCAGCTTCTATCTGAGAGAAGTCCAACGCCCCCTGCTGCTGCTAGCCGGCGGCACCGGTCTTGCGCCGTTCCAGTCGATGCTCGAGGTGTTGGCCCGCACGAACGCCGAGCAGAAGGTTCATCTCATCTATGGCGTCACCCGGGATCTGGATCTCGTGCTTGTCCACGAGATCGAGGCCCATGCCAAACGGCTTGCCAATTTCACCTGCAGCACAGTCGTGGCAGACGCTGCCTCCAGCCATCCGCGCAAGGGCTGGGTCACCCAGCACATGCCGGAAGAGCTCTTCAACGGCGGCGATGTCGACGTCTATCTCTGCGGCCCGCCGCCGATGGTCGATGCGGTGCGCAAGCATTTCGACGACACCGGGGTGAAGCCCAACAGCTTCCACTACGAGAAGTTCACGCCCAATGCGGTGGCGAAGGAGGCGGCATGACCTCCGCGCGCTTCGAAGGACGTTTCGCCGGCAAAGTGCTCGTGGTCACGGGGGCGGCTCAAGGGCTCGGCCGTGCCGTGGCGCTGCGCGCCGCTGCGGAGGGCGGCAAGGTGCTGTTCGTCGATCGTGCCGATTTCGTCGCCGAGGTGGCGGCGGAAGCCGGAAGCGACAAGGCGGCCGCCTTCGTGGCCGATCTCGAAACCCACGAGGGCGCTGCGGCAGCCATGCGCTTTGCCGTCGAAGAATTCGGCGGCATCGACATCCTGATCAACAATGTCGGCGGTGCGATCCGCATGCGGCCCTTCGCCGAATTCGAACCGTCGCAGATCGATGCGGAAATCCGCCGCTCGCTGATGCCGACGCTCTATTGCTGTCATGCCGTCTTGCCGCATCTCTTTGCGCGCGGCGCCGGCACCATCGTCAACGTGTCCTCGAATGCGACGCGCGGCATTCACCGCGTGCCCTATTCCGCGGCGAAAGGCGGTGTCAACGCCATCACCCAGTCGCTGGCGATGGAACTTGCCGAGCGCAACATCCGCGTCGTCGCGACCGCGCCGGGTGGGACGGAGGCGCCGCCGCGGCGGATCCCGCGCAATGCCGCGGGCGACAGCGACGCCGAGAAGGCCTGGATGGGCGACGTCGTCGCCCAGGTAAAGCAGTCGAGCTTCATGAAGCGCTACGGCAGCATCGAAGAGCAGGCGGCACCCATTCTGTTCCTGGCCTCCGACGAGGCCTCCTACATCACCGGCAGCGTGCTGCCGGTCGCCGGCGGCGATCTCGGCTGACGGCTCTCTATCTGAAACGCGCAACGACCTGGGGAGGAGATGATGCGCTCTATCGATGTGAATGAGGCAATAGACGGGAGCCCCCTTGGGGGCTTCCAGTGGATGGTGGTTGCGCTCTCAGCGCTGCTGCTGATTGTCGACGGTTATGACGTCTTCGTCGCCGGCACCGTGCTGCCGACGCTGATCGCCGAATGGGGACTGAGCAAGCCGCAGGCCGGCGCGCTGCAGGCCTGGGCACTGTTCGGCATGATGTTCGGGGCGCTGATCTTCGGCCCGCTCGCCGACCGGATCGGCCGTAAGAAGGGCATCGCCATCAGCTTCGTGCTGTTCACGGTCTCGACCTTGCTGACGGGGCTTGCCGGTTCGCCCGAACAGTTCAAGATCTTCCGGTTTTTCGCCGGTCTCGGCTGCGGCGGCTTGATGCCGAATGCCGTGGCACTGATGAACGAATACGCGCCGAAGCGTCTGCGCGGCACCCTGGTGGCGCTGATGTTCTCCGGCTATTCGGTCGGCGGCATGGTGGCGGCCGGCCTCGGCATCGGCCTCATCCCATCCTATGGCTGGAAGCCGATGTTCTTTATCGCCGCGGTGCCGTTGCTTCTGTTGCCGGTGATCCTCTGGAAGCTGCCGGAATCGCTCGGTTTCCTTATCCGTCAGGGCAAGCAGGACGAAGCGAAGCGGATCTATCAGAAGATCGATCCCGGCGCGCGTCTCGGCGCGGCAGATCGGTTGGTGTTCTCCGAAACGAAGGGCGCCTCTGCATCGGTCCTGGAACTTTTTCGCCACCAGCGCACGCTTCGCACTCTCATGCTCTGGGTCGCGTTCTTCTGCTGCCTGCTGCTCGTCTACCTGCTGTCATCCTGGCTGCCGAAGGTGCTGCAGGAAGCCGGCTATGCGGAGAAGGCAAGCCTGCTCAGCCTGTTCTCGCTGAATTTCGGTGGTATGGTCGGCGCCATTGCCGGCGGCTGGCTCGGCGACCGGTTCGGCCTGCCGAAGGTGGTGGTCGGATTCTTCGTCGCGGCAGCCCTGTCGATCGCGCTGATCGGCTTCAATCCGCCGGCGGCTCTCCTGTTCCTCATGGTCTTCATTGCCGGCGCCACTACGATCGGCACGCAGATCCTGCTCTATGCCAGCGTGGCACAGCTCTACAATCTCTCGGTCCGCTCGACCGGATTGGGGTGGGCCTCGGGCGTCGGTCGCATCGGCGCCATCGTCGGCCCGACGCTTGGCGGCGTGCTCCTGGCGCAGGAGTTTCCGCTGCAGCAGAACTTCGCGATCTTCGCCATCCCGGCTGCGATCTCGGCGCTCGCCATGCTGGTCTTTGCGATCAGCAACGCCCGCCGCGACGAGGTCGTGCAATTGGCGACGGCTTAACGAACGGCGATGGCGGCCGGCCATGAAGGCATCCGGCCGCCATCCCTTTGCGCGTGCGAGACTCGTGCCGCAGCGCGCATGCCTATGAGGCGCAGCGTCGCGCCAACAACCATGAAGCCGCCTTCGCTGGCGGCTTCCCTGATTGGAGTGCCGGTTTCATGGCCTATCTCGACCTACCCAGCCATCGGCTTCATTACCGCATCGACGGCGACCAAAGCGGCAACGCACCCTGGCTGCTCTTCTGCAATTCTCTCGGCACCGATCTCACCATGTGGGACGCCCAGATCGGGGAGCTTTCGCCGCATTTCCGCGTGCTGCGCTACGATCGCAGGGGCCATGGTCGTTCCTCGGCTCCGCCACCGCCCTATACGCTCGCTGATCTCGGCCATGACGTGCTGGCTCTTCTGGATGCGCTGGAGATCGAACGGACGCTTTTCTGCGGCCTGTCGATCGGCGGCCTGACCGGGCAATGGCTGGGCGTGCACGCCGGCAAGCGCCTGGACAGGCTCGCGCTCTGCGCGACGGCGGCGCGCATCGGCACGCCCGAGGGCTGGGCCGCGCGCATCGACAGCGTCAGGGCGGACGGCCTTGCGGCTTTGACCGCTTCCACAGCCGAACGCTGGTTCAGCCCGGAATTCGCAGCCAGCCATCGTGGAGCCGTCAGTCGCGTCCTCGCGAGCTTCGGCACCACCGCGACCGATGGCTATATCGGCGGCTGCACAGCGCTGGCGGGTGCGGATTTGCGAGAGGAAATCGTCAAGATCGCCAATCCCGTGCTCGCCATTTCCGGCGACGGGGATCCGGTTTGTCCGCCATCCGACCTCGAAAATATCGCCGCTCGCGTGCAGCAGGGGCGGCATCTGTCATTGCCCGGTCGCCATATCGTCAACATCGAGTCCGCGCCGGCATTCAACGCGGCGCTGCTCGAGTTCCTTCACGCTTGAAGGCGGATTCACCAGCAGCGCCGCGCAGCCCATCAACGTGCCTCACTTGACTGGAACCACGAGCGGCGCGTCCTTGGTGACGATGTAGGTCGCGAGTTCCGATGCCTTGGCGGTGCCGGCGTTCTTGGCTACATGGGCAACGCCAGCCGGAATGAACAGCGCCTGGCCTGCCTGAAGCGTCACCGGTGCCCGGCCCTCGAGTTGGTATTCCAGCGAACCCTCGAGCACATAGGCGATTTCTTCGCCCGGATGGGAATGCTTGATCGAGGCGGTTCCCGGGTCGATATCGACGCGGACCTGCACAGCCTCGTGTCCGGGCACGCTGATCTCGTTCTTGATCAGGTCCGTGCGCTGAATGCCCTGCATCTGCTGAGCCTCAGCCATGCGAAGCGTCGTCATGCTGCCGGCGATCAGCAGGGCTGCGGCGGCAATGAGGCGGGTCGTTTTCATCGGTTTCTCTCCGTCATAGCGTTGATCGAGTGGGCGTCGTTGGAAGCATTCTGATTTCAACGGAGGTGTGTATTGGCGGTGTGTCGGCCGGGCGCGCTTTTTGTAAGCCAATGTATTTCGCGGTTGGTCTCGATGAATCCACTTGCGGTGTCGAGGTACCGTTTCTGGAAGAAGGGACGGCAAAGCGCGGTCCTGCCTGGCTGGGCGGCGATCCTGGGTGCGCATCGCCGCCAGCCTCGCGATCTCGCCAATCGCTATTCGCCAAGGCTCTGCTGCAAGGCTTCGCGCGCCAGCTTGATGATATCGGCATGGATGTCGGCGCGGGGACGCTCCGTCGGCTCGCAGATGGGGTCGACTTCGCCGAAGGATTTCAGCGCTTCGGCGGCGCCGTCCTTGCATTCCGGCAGGAAACTGAAGTGGTCGGCCCCGGCGATTGCGGCATAGGAGCCCTTTGGCGTCAGTGCCGCCAAAGGCTTGGAGGCGACGGCTAGGGGGATGGTCTCTGCGCTGCCGAGATTGATGAAATGCATCGGGATCTCGATCTTCTTCAGGCTTTCTTCCCTATAGGCCTGGGCGAGACCCGGATCGACCAGTACTGCCGCTTTGATGCGCCGGTCAAGGTTCGATTGTTCGAAGCGGGCTTTGTCGATCGTGCGAAGATCGAGCTTGCCGACCTCGACCGGCATGTCGTTGACGTAGCCTTTACCGCCGGCAAACCAGGCGCAATCCCACTTCCTGTAGCTGTCGCAATAGCGGGCATAGGCATCGAGGCTTGCCTCAGCGCCGGACATCTCCATGGCAGTCGAGCCTCCGAGAGAAAAGCCGAGGACGGCGATCCGGTCGGCGTCGATAACCATGTTCCATTCGCCGGTGCCGGTAAGCTTGTCGATGACGGCGGAAAGATCGGCCGTGCGCTCCCAGAGCTTCGGCGTGTTGTCGGGCGTCGAATCGCCGCTGGTCGTGCCGGGATGGTTGGGGCCGGCGACGATGAAGCCGGCCTCTGCGAGCGCGGTCGCCAGCCAGCTCATCGCTTGAACGCGGCCTCCGGAGCCGTGCGAAACGACGACCAGGGGGAACGGCCCCGGGAGGAAGGGGGCGTTCCTTGCTGCCTCTGTTCCCTTAAAGATCTGGTTGTCGCCGACAAGGGTGGTTTCGCCGCCGGTCGCGGCGGGATACCAGATGGTAACAGAGAGATCTCGTCCCCGTTCGGGAGCCGGAACGCTGATTTCGCTCACGCCGACATCATGGGCATGCGAGGGGGTGGCAACGGCCAGGGTGAAGACGGCGGCGGGCAAGAACTGGAAGAGGGGCATGGGCATCTCGCTTTGTTGAAAAGACGCGCGATCGTCGCCGGCGTTGCACCTCTCCGCGTCCTTGATCGCGATTCAGGTCGTCCCGAATCGCGATCTGAGCCATGACATGCCAGGTTGTCTGCCCGCCAAAGGACTCGCTCTTGATCTTCCTGCCGTTGCCGTTCGTCGTCGCTTTGCTGTTGCTGATCCTGCTGGTTGTCATGCTGCGCGACGAGCCCGCGAAGCGCAATCGGGCGTTTCTCGCCTTGGTGGCGCTCTGCGCCCTCCAGTCTGTTGTCGTCGGCCTGCGGTGGGGTTACGACGTTGCGGCATTGCGATTTGCTCTGCCGGTGCTCGCAAGCTGTGTTCCGCCGCTGGTGCTCGCGAGTTTCCACAGCCTGATCCGCAGCGAGGAGCGAAGCGTTCCCGGCGCCGGGTGGATTCACGCCACGCCCACCATCGGCGTCCTCATGCTCGTGCTGCTCGCGCCGAGATACATCGACTTCGCCCTGATCGTCGAATATGTCGGATATGCGCTGGCGCTTTTGAACCTTGCCCGCACCGGCACGGATGCACTGGACGATGCACGTTTTGAAGACGCCGTTGCGGCGCATCGCGCTTTGGTCATTGCCGCGGTCTCGCTCTGTGTGTCGGCCCTCTTCGATCTTGCGATCATCCTGGACTTTGAATGGACTAAGGGGGCGAATATCGGCCTCATCGTCAGCAACGCGAATTTGCTGGGACTGCTCTTCATCGGACTGACGGCCATGGTCGCGGACCATGCGCGCGCGCTTCCGCTAGCCAGCACGGTCGTCGATGAGGATCCAGTTTCAGTGCCGCAGGACCGGGAGATCCTGGACCGGGTCGATCAACTGCTGGTCAGCCAGAAACTGGCCCGCGACGAAAACCTCACTTTGTCGCGTCTTGCGCGGCGCGCGGGCCTGCCGGCCCGGCAGATATCGACCGCCGTCAATCGGCTGGCCGGCAAGAACGTCTCTCAATACATCAACGATTTTCGAATTGCCGAAGCCTGCCGTCTGCTGCGTGAGACCGACATGTCGGTGACCTCGGCGATGTTCGAATCCGGCTTTCAGACGAAGTCGAATTTCAATCGCGAATTCCGCCGGGTAACATCCCTCAGTCCTGGCTCCTGGCGCGAGCAAAACCGGGAAGAAAAGCCTGGCCAAGAGGGCGGGGCGACCAACGCCACAGGCTATCGCTGACAATTGTGCCCGGCCGCCGTACGGCCGGGCAGGCAAGGGGGCGGACTTAGCTGTCGTCCGCCTCGCGGCGGACGACAGCTACTGTTGATCCCCGACGTTGCGGCCGACGGTGATCGAGAGCTCCCTGGTCTTGCCGGTCCGCCAGACGCTCAAGCTTTTCGAGGTGCCGGGCGAGAGGTCGGCGACCATGCGCGAGAGATCGCGTGGCGACTTGATCGGGCTGCCGCCGAGGGCGGTGACGATGTCGCCAGCCTTGAGGCCTGCCTTGGCGGCGGGTGTTCCATCATTGACGCCGGCGATGAGCGCGCCTTCTGCTTGACGGAGGCCGATCGCATCGGCGATGTCAGAGGTTACCGGTTGAATTTCGACGCCGATGAAGCCGTGCTGGATCGAGCCGTCCTTCATCAACTCGGCGACGACCTTCTGCGCCTGATCCGAGGGAATGGCGAAACCGACGCCGACGCTGCCGCCGTTCGGCGAATAGATGGCGGTGTTGATGCCGACCACCCGACCCGCAGCATCGACCAGCGGTCCGCCGGAATTGCCACGATTGATCGGCGCGTCGATCTGGATAAAGTCGTCATAGGGACCGCTGTGCAGATCTCGTCCGCGTGCCGAGACGATGCCGGCGGTCACGGTCGTGCCGATGCCGAACGGGTTGCCGATCGCAAGCACCTGATCGCCGACCCGCAAGGTGTCGGAATCGCCCCAGGCAACGGTGGCAAGTGGCTTTGCGGGCTTGATCTTCAGGACGGCGAGATCGTTCTTCGGGTCGGCACCGACAAGCTTGGCGGGCACTTGCGTGCCGTCGTCAAGGGTCACCGTGATGCTCGACGCCTTGTCGATGACGTGGTTGTTGGTGATGATGTAGCCATCCGCGGTCACGACGAAGCCGGAGCCGAGCGCTTCGGCCCGTTGAGCGGGGCGCTGTTGCGGGGCCTGGTCCGGCAGCGGAATGCCCTGGTCGCGGAAGAACTGGCGAAATTGCTCGTCGAAGGGCGAGTTTTCGCCGAGTTGCGAGGTTTCGTCGTTACCGGCGTTGTCGGCCTTGATCACGGTCGTAATCGTGACGATCGCCGGCTTGTCCGCCGACACGATCGGAGCGAAGGAGGCGCCGGACGCAAGCGGCACCGCAACGGCCGGGCCGGTTCCGGCGGCCGCAGCCGCGTCATGGCAAGCAAAGACTGCCATGGACAAAGGCGCGACGATGACGGCTGCGCCGAGGAGCGCGGCAGCACGGTACCTCATGAGAATGTTTGACATGATCTTGTTCCTTTCGCTGCCAGGTCGCAGAGAGATCTCAGGCGTGCGCCCCGGTCGGAGGCGAACACGGCTCATTGCTTCGGTCAGCTTCGTGTAAGGGCTTGTGTTGGTTGCCGAGGGACCGGGCTCAGGGAGCGAGCCCGGCGCCGTCGGTGGCGCCCACCCGGAAGCCGGGTGGGCCGCATCTGCCTGTCGATCAGGCCATCCGGGCGATATCCCGGTCGAGGTGCCGAACTTCGTTCTGCAGCCGCGCATAGGATTGCGTGGGCAGCATGCCGTTGTGGGCGGCGGCGGTCTTGACCGCCTGGGCGCGCACTGCACCGTCCTCGCGTTCAAGCTTCCTGTAGTTTGCCGCAGTCAGCTTGCCCTGTTCGCGGTCGGCATTGATCCGGTGGTTGTCGACCCTCAGTTCATGCAGGACGCGGTCTAGGCGCGACGATGCCATGTGAACCGGTGCTCGGTAGACCGGCATGGCCGGGGCCGTCATGTCGTCCTGGGTGAAAATGCCCTGGTAGTAATCGCCCGTATAGGCGCCCTTGTCACTGTCGCGACCGAAGTCGTGGTGATCGGCCGCAAAGGCACCGCCGGCGAAAACGACGAGGGCAAGGGTTGCGATGGTGGTGGTCTTGAGGGGCGAGCGCATATCTGCATCTCCTTCAACGCGGGAAGCGGGAGGAGCTTCCCTGCGAGGCCGTCTCCTATTGTCGCGTCGCGGCCGAAGCGGTCGCCGGCAATATTCAGCCTCGGTTCGAAGGTAATACTTTGATGCGCGTTAGTCATGTTAATATAATGTAATATTTCTCTGTCCTTTCTTGGAAGTTAAAATCATTAATTTTATGTAATAAACGCTGTCCGCGCTTTCTCCTGGAAACTATTCTACTCGCCCATCCCTCGGAAAGGGGTTTGCGGGCCCCGTGCTTGCGTGAGCGTCGAAGAAATAGCTAGGAGCCGGCGTAGTGCGCGCGAGGGCGGATAAGTTCGCCGCTCTCGACTTGTTCCATCGCATGAGCGAGCCAGCCGACGGTGCGCGCAAGCGCGAAAATGACGAGCGGCGCATCGTCAGGGAGAGTATAGGCCGCTGCGAGGGCGGCCAGCGAAAAGTCGAGATTGGCGGGTTCGCCGAGCAACTCCTCGCCGGCTTCGGCCAAGGTGGTGTAGAGTGCCGGCACCTCGAAGCTTGCCATGATCGCCTTGGCGCGCGGATCGCCATCGGGATAGAGCCGGTGGCCAAAGGCCCTGACCACGCCCTCGGAAGAGAGCATTCCCCGAATCGCTTCGCGCACGCCGCTCGCCGCCGCCTGTTCGGCCAGCCGCGTGACGCTGAGCCAGGCGCCGCCATGCCGCGGGCCGGTGAGAGTGGCAAGACCAGATAGCGTGGCGGCGGAAAGCGCCGCGCCGGAGGAAGCTGTGACCCGGGCTGCGAAGGCCGACACGTTGAGCTCGTGCTCGGCGGTCAGCACCAGGCACTTGCGGATCGGCTCCGCCGCCTCCGGCCGTCCCCAGCCCAGCGCCAGCCGCCGGTGCAGCGGCATCTGCTCTGGCGATGGCGCCATTCCCGTCGCGACGCTCGCAAGCACATCGGCGGCTTCAGCCTTCAATATCGCCGGACGGCGGCCGAGCGCCGGCAGGTCGCTTTCGATCCGTGCAGCCAGGCGCGCGAACGTTGCCGCCAGGCGCGATTGGCTGCCGCCATGATCGCCGGCGGGAACGGTCACTGGCTCGGATGCTTGCCAAAGCAGCGCCGCGACCTGCTCCAGCGTCGCGTCGCCGGAGAGTTCGACCGCATCGCGGCCGCGATAGAAGAGCCGTCCGCCCGCAATATTGGAGATCGTCGTCTGCAGAACCGGCTCGCCCCAGCGGATCGCTTCGGCGGCGACGACCGCCGCCTGCCGTCGCCCGGCATGGCGTTCGGCCAGCCGATGCACGTCGTCGGCCTGATAGAGGCTGCGGCGCGGGTCGGAAGGGTCGGGCTTGGCGCGAATGCGCCCGCGGCTGACATTGGCATAGAGCGTCTGCCGCTTGCTACCGAGCCGGGCGAGCGCCTCTTCGGCGGTGATCCAGAGTGTCTTCATGTTGATCGATTGCATCAAGATTGACGTCAATAGGTCTAGGTCGGATCATTCTCTGCGTAAAGGAGAAACTTGATATGAAGAACGGACTTGAAGACGTCGTCGCCGCCGAAACGCAGCTCTCCCATGTCAACGGTGAGGCCGGCGAATTGATCATCCGCGGCGTCTCGCTCGATCACCTGGTCGGGCACGCGCGCTATGAAGATGTCGTCGCCCTGTTGTTCGGCGGACTGCTGGGGCCCGCGCCGGATCGGGCCGAGCTTGCGAAGCGCCTCGGACAAAAGCGGGTGGAGGTCTTCGCTCACGTCCCCGCTATCGACGATGCGTTGCTGGAACTGCCGCCAGTCGACATCATGCGTGCGTTGATCGCCCGGCTTCCGGATGGAGACGATCTCGATACGGCACTGCGCTTGCTGGCCGCCGCGGCCGTCTTCCTGCCGGCGGCGCTGCGCCTGAAGAAGGGTGAAACCCCGGTCGCGCCGACGCCGGCACTTTCCCACTCCGCCGATATTCTCGCAATGCTTGGTGCAAGCGTGCCGAGCAAGGAAGAAGTGGCGGCGCTCGATGCCTATCTGGTGACGATTTCGGATCACGGCCTCAACGCTTCGACCTTCGCGTCGCGTGTGGTCGCGTCCACCAAAGCCGGCCTCACATCTTCGGTTCTCGCTGCGATCAGCGCGCTTAAGGGGCCGCTTCATGGCGGTGCGCCGGGACCGGTGCTCGACATGCTGGATGCGATCGGGATGCCGGAGAACGCGCAAGTCTGGCTCTCGGAGGCGCTCGACCACGGCGAACGGCTGATGGGTTTTGGCCATCGCGTCTATCGCGTCCGCGATCCCCGCGCCGACGCGCTGAAAGGCGCACTGAAGCAGCTGAGCGCCGCCGACCCGGCAAACCGCGATCGGATTCAACTGGCCGAAGCGGTCGAGCAATCGGCGCTTGCCATCCTGAAGGTGCGCAAACCGGACCGTCCGCTCGACGTCAATGTGGAGTTCTACACGGCTCTACTGCTCGACGCTTTGAAGTTCCCGCGGGAAGCCTTCACCGGCGTGTTCGCGATTGGTCGAACTGTCGGCTGGATCGCCCACGCACGCGAACAGGCGCTGGAAGGCCGCCTTATCCGGCCGCGTTCGCTCTATGTCGGGCCGATGCCGCAAAAGGCGGCCTGAGCTCCGGCGTGCGGACGTCCTCTATTGTGAGGCCGATACCGTCCGCGAATTTCGCAGGTGGTGTTGAAAGAACGCCTTCAGGTCGCGGAAGTCGTTGAAGCCGACGACGGTCGCAAAGCGGGCGACCGTCATCGGTGAAACGGAACAGGCGAGCGGAAGGCCAGGTCTGGTTCGAGCTCAATCCGCGCGACGCCTTCTACATTCCGGCGGGTTTCGACCACCAGCACTTCAACATGTCGGGCGATAAGGTGGAGTTCGTCTTCGGCGTCGCGCCGGAGTTCTGACCTCCCACGAAAAAGCCGGACAACATCTGTCGATATTGTTCGGCTAAAGGTGTCCGGAGACGCTTTGACGTCATCTGGAACGAATGGGCGACCGTCAGGCCGCCTTCTTCGCGTCAAAGGGGATCTCGATATCGACCGCGAGCGTCGAAACCTGCGCGCCGCGTTCCATCGTCACCTTGACCTTTTCGTCGTCGATCTGCATGTGCTTGGAGATCGCCTTCAGAATTTCGTCGCGCAGCTTGGTGACGAGATCCGAATCGCCTGCGGATGCGCGCTCATGCGCCAGCAGGACCTGCAGCCGTTCGCGGGCGGCCGGTGCTGACTGGGAGCGGGAGAAGAAACCGAACAGATTCATGCCGCCTTCCTTCCGAAAATCTTGCCGAGGAAGCTGCGCTTTTCACCGGGAATGGTGATTGGCAGGGTTTCGCCCTTCAGCCGGCGCGCTGCGTCGAAATAGGCCAGCGCCGGCGCTGAGCGGTTGTCTGCCAGCGTGACCGGCGAGCCGACGTTGGATGCACGAAGCACGTCCGCGCTCTCCGGGATGATGCCCATCAGCGGGATCGACAGGATTTCGAGCACGTCGTCGACCTTCAGCATGTCGCCGCGCTCGGCGCGAAGCGGGTCGTAGCGGGTGAGCAGCAGGTGCTTTTCCATCCGCTCGCCGTTTTCGGCCTTCAATGTCTTGGAATCGAGCAGGCCGATGATGCGGTCGGAATCGCGCACCGAGGAGACTTCCGGATTGGTCACGACGATGGCGATATCGGCGTGGCGCATGGCGAGCGTCGCGCCGCGTTCGATGCCGGCAGGGCTGTCGCAGATCACCCAGTCGAAGGCGTTCTGCAGGGCGGCGATGACCTTCTCGACCCCTTCCGGCGTCAGATTGTCCTTGTCGCGGGTCTGCGAGGCCGGCAGGAGGTAAAGCGTTTCGACCCGCTTGTCGCGGATCAGCGCCTGCGACAGCTTGGCCTCGCCCTGGATCACATTGACCAGGTCATAAACGACACGCCGTTCCGCGCCCATGACGAGATCGAGATTGCGCAGGCCGACATCGAAGTCGACGACCACGACCTTGTCGCCGTTCTGCGCAAGCGCAGCACCCAATGCGGCGCTGGACGTCGTCTTGCCGACGCCGCCTTTGCCCGATGTAACTACGACTACCTTGCCCATTCATCTCTCCAAGTATTTAAACTACGCCTTCGCCTTACGTCACGATGGTTCTGGATCGACCCAGAACCCTAAGCGGGATGCGGGCGGTGTCCGCCCGGCCATCCCCATCCCGCTCTAGCCGAGCGTTCCCGCCTTGAGCGCTTCGCCGTCGAGCCAGATCTGAACGGACTTGCCGCGCAGATGCTGCTCCATGTCGTCGGCGGTCTTGTAAAAGCCGTCGATCGCAATCAGTTCCGCTTCGAGCTTGCGGCAGAAAATCCGTGCCGAAACATTGCCGGTGGTGCCGGCCATCGCCCGGCCGCGCAGCGCGCCGTAAATGTGGATCGATCCGCCGGCGACGACCTCGGCGCCAGAAGCGACCGAGCCGATGATCGTCACGTCGCCTTCCGGGAAGAACAGCGACTGTCCGGAGCGCACCGGCTGGGTCACGACGATCGAGGGTGTTGCCTTGGTGGCAAGCGGCTCGGCCGTGATGACGGCTTCCGTTTCTGCTCCTGGCACCTCGGCCTTTTCTGCCTGCTCCGCCATCTTCGCTTCGTAGTCGGCTGCCGGGCGCCCGTCGTTCATGGCCGGCGGCAGATCGGCGCCGAGCAGCGACTGTCGCGCACCTTCGATGCCCATAATCCGGACATTGCGTTTGCCGAGCTGATCGACGAGCTCGCGCAATTGCGAACGATCGATTTCGAGGCCATCGACGTCGAGCACGACGGGCCGCCGGAGGAAGAAACCGGCGGAGCGGGAAGCCAGATCGTCGAGCCGGGTGAGCCAATCCTCGAGGGGCAGCTCGGGGGTCAGCGCTAGCGCAAGGAAGGAGCGCCCCTTGAGGCGGATCGGCCGGGATTCGGTTAACACATCGTTCATCTTGGTAAATTTTCCGTTGCCTCGGTGTACCGAGGAAATGGTTAACAAATGGTTAATTCAGCAGTGCGAAGGTTAATGAGGCGAGTCCCGCGGCGGGCCTTCCGGCACTGAAAAACAAGGTAAATTGGGCGTCGGAACAAGCCGATCTTTTGGCCATTATTGCCTTGGTGATGGCGGATTTGACCGTCTGCTGCCCGCTGACGAGAGGGTGATTCATCGATCTCTTTGCATGCGATTCGCCCGGCCTCACGAAGGGAGTTGACATTGGAGTGTCAAAATAAGAACATAACGTGAACATATGGAGGTTTCCCATGAGCCGGACAGAAACCATGACCCATACGGAAGAAGTGATCGAACGCGCCATGGCTGCCGTTGCAGCCGCCCGGAAGAAGCGGGAACGCGAAGCCGAGTGGCGGAAGCGGACCTTCGGACGCATCGACATGACGCCGCCCCTGCCGCGGTTGAAGCGCGGCGGAGTGCAGCTTTCGCTGCGGCTCGATGGTTCGGCACGGTGATAGAAGTAACGACTACTGCGGGACCGGTGGGCCGATGCCAGGGCGCCTGGCGCAGGGGCAATCCGACCGAAAGCCGCCGATGCCCGCGTGCGGTGATGGGCGGATCGAGACGAAGCTTCGAGAGGACTGACCATGAGGCATCGTCGAAGCATCGACCTGATGCCGCGCGAAAATGCTGCCGACTACGGCTCGACCCTGGAGCTGCTACCGGAATGGTATGTGCTCGTGGCGAAGTGCGGGAAGTGCCGGCATCAAGGGCGAATTGACCGTCGGGTGATAGCCAGCACCTACGGATGGGGCATCCACCTCAATTCCATCGGCCGAACACTCAAATGCTCGCGCTGCGAAAACAGGGAGGGGAACAAACTGCTCCTTGGCAAGTTGCCCCGCGACTAGCGGGGCAGATCGTGTGCCGCGTGGCAGAAACCCGCTGCTCACGGGTCAGTCGGCGCTTTCAAAATGGAATCATGCGAACCGGGCATTTCTCTAGAATATGGTCGCGAATATAAAGTATCTAATCGCTCTTTGTCGGAATATGTAAGGCATCGCCCGTGCTTATTTTGATTGTGTAGGCGACTGTTAACGGAAGTTATCAAGCGTGATCCGAAAGCAAGAAGGTAATATTGGAACAATTTATTATCCATTTCGTTGAGTTTGTGATCGAACGAAAGGATGAGATCATGAAGAAGCTTGTAATCACGGCGGCTGTTGCTTGTCTACTGGCAGGCTCCGCCTTTGCTCAGGACGCCAACAAGCAAGCCGGTACGGCTGCAGGCATGGCCGGTGGTGCGGCAGCGGGTGCTGTCGTCGGCGGCCCGATCGGTGCCGGCGTCGGCGCCGTTGTGGGTGGCGCGCTCGGTGCAGCGCTGACGCCTCCGCCGCCGGAAGTGGTCACCTATGTCGAGCAGCAGCCGGCTCCACCGTCTGTCGTCATTCAGGAACGGATCGTGGTCGGTAAGCCCATCCCGTCGGCTGTCGTCCTGACGCCGATTCCGCAAAACCCGCGTTACGCCTATGCGGTCGTCAACGACCAGCGGGTGATCGTGGAACCGCAGTCGAGAACGGTGGTCCGGGTCATCAACTGACGCGGGGCTCAATAGTCTCGCCTTAAGCGGCGGCGTTCAAGCGCCGCCCCTTTTGCGGTTTTCGCCGGCTTCGTCGCAGCCGCGCTCGCTTCACTGACAGCGGATGGATCTATGATCCGCAACACCGCACCATCGTACCGATGCAGCAGTGCTGCTAAACTCGCAGCGACAAACGCCATGATCGACGAGGGGAGCCCGGCTTGGCAGTGATCGTGCATGAGAACTGGCCCGTTGAGCTATGGCGCCCCGGCGTCGAAACGCGGATGGTGATCTCCGCGGTGAACGGCGCCTCGCAACTGTGCTTGTTCGAGCAATGGGTGGCGCCCGGCGCGGGCGCTCCGACGCATCATCATCCCGTTGAGGAGATCCTGACGGTGCTCGCCGGCAAGGCCGAGATGTGGATCGAAGAGGAACGCATCATCGTCTTGCCCGGCCAGTCTCTTATCGTGCAACCGCTCCGCCGCCATGGCTTCACCAATATCGGTAGCGAGACGCTCCAGCTTCAAGCCATCCTTGCGGCAGCAAGCTTCGAGGCCCGGTTTGACGGTTCGGTCGAAAGCGTCAGACGCTGGTGCGGCGAGGTCGACTAGGCCGCCGGTTCCCTGAACCTCAAATCCCTCCTGCACGCGATGACGTCCCGGTGCATCCGTTTGCCCGGCTTCGTCTTCCGGGTATAGTTCAAAAGCCCCTCAGCACAATTGCCGACCGCCGCTTTTTCCAGATCTCGTCAAACTCGGCGAATGTCTCGGGATATCTAATATATATTTCAAATTAAATTGCCTATATTCGGAAAGTTTATTCGATATTGCTTTGTGCCATCCCTGTAATACATTCACTAATCGGGATGTATATTCGAGTCTTCGAGCATACTCTTAAGTCGATCGAAGAGGATAGCGATATGGCGAAGATCGTAGGCTCGTCTGCGGGCGACGTTTTGAAGGGCACCGAGGAAAGCGACCGCATCTGGGGCCTCGTCGGCTTCGACACGATCGATGGCGGCGGCGGCGACGATTTTGTCAACGGCGGGGCGCATGACGACATGTTGACGAGCTCGAGCGGCTACGACCGGATCGACGGCGGCGACGGCAGTGACCAGATCGTTCTCACCGGGACCGGCGGGGCCATTACCGGAGGCAGGGGTTTCGACGGTCTCGTCGTCGACTTCTCGCAAAGCGCCGACCGGATGGTCTTCAACGGTGCCGGCGGCCATGGCTATGTTGGCGATCCGAGCGCTGTCAGCCAGCATGTCTTCTTCCACGATATCGAGTGGCTGCGCCTTCTTGCCGGCAGCGGCGACGACCGGATCACGGGGACCGCCGGGAGCGACCGGATCTCGACCGGAGCCGGCATCGACGTCGTCAATGCGGGCGCGGGAAACGACATCATCACCAATACAGGCGGACACGATCGTCTCGATGGCGGCGATGGAAACGATCGCTTTGTTCTCGTCGGGACGGGCAGCACCGTTTTTGGTGGTGCCGGAGACGATACCCTGGTCGTCGATCTTTCGGGATCGACTGCTCCGGTCGTGTTCAACCTGGCGAATGGTCACGGCATTATCGGAGACGGGACGCAGACGGAGCGGCACCTCTTCGTCCAGCATCAGGATGTCGAGCGGGTTGTGCTGATGACCGGACGCGGGAGCGACCGTGTTACGGGAAGCGCGCTTGGCGACGTTATTGAGACGGCCGGCGGCAACGATGTCGTCGATGCTGGCGCGGGCGACGACAGGATCACGGACGGGCTCGGTGCCAACCGTCTATTTGGCGGCGACGGCAGTGACCAGATCATCTCCACATTCTACTCCGCCGAGATCGACGGCGGTGCGGGCCAGGACTGGCTCTATATCAGCGAGATGCAGCGCACGAGCGATCTCACCATCGATTTCGCCGCTGGCAAGGTTTCGACCGGTACCGTGCTGCGCGGCTTCGAGGAGGTGAGCCTCGCGCTCGGCAGTGGGAACGACCGGGTCATCGCGGGCGACCTTACCTATCTCGTGGTCGATGCCGGTGCCGGGGACGATCACATAGAAGGCGGTGCCGGGCGTGACCGGTTCGATGGCGAGGAGGGCGACGACTATATCGATGCAGGCGCCGGAGACGACACGATCGAGACGGGCGTTGGCGACGACGTGGCTTTTGGCGGTGACGGCAGGGATACGCTCGCCAATGACGGTGGCAGTGACGTGCTCGACGGCGGGCCCGGCGATGATTGGCTGCAGGATACCTTTCCCGGCAGCGGCAGCCTTGGCGTCGCGTCTATCCTGCGCGGCGGCTCGGGCAACGACACGCTCAACGCCCGTTACCTCGGTGAGGCCGATGGCGGCGAAGGGCGGGATCTGTTGAACCTCAACTATGGCGGCTTGCCTGAAGCGACGGATTTCGATGCGGCACGCGGCATAACGCATACCGGACTGACTTTCGCCAATGTCGAATATTTCAACGTCACGTCCGGGCGCTACGACGACGTGCTGCGCGGCGCCGAAGACAACGACACTTTCTATTCGTCGAGCGGCAACGATATCCTCGACGGGTACGGCGGAGATGACACGCTGAGCGGCGCCTCGGAAAACGACCAGCTCTTCGGCGGTGACGGTGCGGATATCCTCGACGGCGGTTCGCAAAATGACCTCTTGAGCGGCGGCAATGGCGCCGATCGGCTGACGGGCGGCAGCGGCGCCGACACGTTTCTGTGGTCGTCGGAAACCTCCGGCGAGGCCGGTCTCGATCGCATCCTTGATTTCAACGGCAGGCTGGGCGATCGGATCGCCTTTTCCGAGGACGCCCAGGACGCCACGGGCATTCACAGCTATGCCGATTTTCTCGCTGCCGCGCACGATACGGCCGACGGCGTGTTCGTCGCCTTCAACGGTTCCGATGCCGAGGGCATTCTGATCGAGGACGTTTCGCTTTCGGTTCTCACGGAAAGCGATGTCGTCTTCGGCCTCGGTTGAGGTTTCGCCGGGCGTCAGGTGTCCGGCAACACGCCGTCGCCTGTGGCCCCGTCCGCCTCCGTGGTCAGGCGCCCATCGATGAGATGAAGGCGCCGGTCCATGCGCGAGGCCATGTCGAGGTCGTGGGTGACTGCGACCACCGTCTTTCCCCGCGTGCGCACCAGCGTTTCCAGGATCTTGAAGACCTGTTCGGAGCTCTGGCTGTCGAGGCTGCCGGTCGGCTCGTCCGCAAGGATCAGCGGCGGATCGTTGGCCAGTGCGCGGGCCACGGCCACGCGCTGGCGCTGGCCGCCCGAAAGCTGGTCTGGCCGTTTGTCGAGATGATCGGCAAGGCCGAGTGCTGCAAGCAGATCGCTCGCCCTCTGGCGCATCTCGTTCCGGCCAAGGCGACCGAGCTTGCGCATGGGGATCTCGACATTCTCGCGGGCAGTGAATTCCGGCAGCAGGAAATGGAACTGGAAGACGAAGCCGATATTGGCAAGCCGCGTGGCGGCCCTTTCATCCTCGTCCATCCGGGCCGTGTCGCGGCCGCGGATCACGAGCGTGCCGCCGGTCGGCCGGTCGAGCAGGCCGAGCAGATAGAGGAGCGACGACTTGCCCGAGCCTGACGGGCCGGTGACTGCGACGAACTCCTGCTCTCCGATAACAAGAGAGATGTCCTTCACCAGGGTGACCGGCACCGTCTCCCAGAGGATGCGCGTCAGATCCCTTGTTTCGATCAGCGTGCTCATGTCGCGCCCCTGATGATGTCGACGGGATTGGCGCGGGCCGCCCGCCTTGCCGGCAGATAGCCGGCGACGGCCGCCGATCCGAGCGCGAAGGCCGCGGCGATCAGATAGTGCAGCATGCTCCAGGCGATCGGTAGCCGGGTCATTTCCTGGCCGGTCGCGGATATCTCGAAGCGCACGAGCGAGAGCGCATAGACCATGGCGAAGCCGAGCGACCAACCGAGCAGCGTGCCGGCTGTCGCGATCGCCACACCTTCGAGCACGAACAGGATGCGCATGTCGGCCTCGGTGAAGCCGAGCGACTTCATGATGGCGATGTCGCGCGCTTTTTCGTGCGTGATCGTCGAGATGATGTTGAAGATGCCGAAGCCTGCGACCAGCATGATCGCCGCAACGACCGTGTACATGATGACGTTGCGCACGACGAGCGCCTCGAGGATCGACTCGTTCGCATCCTGCCAGGCGACCGCCTTGTAGCCGAGTTCCGCCTCGACGCGGCGCGCCACCGTGGGCGCCGCGTTCGGATCGTCGAGCTTGATGTTGATCTCGTTGATCGCGTTCGGCCGGGCCGAGAGGATCTGCGCATTCTTCTGCAGCACATAGGCTTCGCCCTCGTCGCGCGCCGTCGTGCCGGTGTGGAAAAGACCGACGATCTTGAAGCGGCGGCTGAGCCCTTCCGAAGAGACGGCGGTGAGTGTATCGCCGAGCTTGGCGCCGAGCCGGGAGGCCATGGTATCGCCGACCACCACATTGTTGCCGCCGGCGGCAAGGGCGGCGAAGCTGCCGGTCTTGAAGTCTCCGATAATCGGCGAGACGCCGGGTTCCGCCTGCGGATCGATGCCGATGACGGCAGCACCGACCTCCTGGCCGGAATAGCGAATGACGCCTTGCGCCTTGAGGGTGGCGGCAAAGCGGCCCGGGATCCAGCCATCGAGCCAGGAGAGTGCCGCGGTGGGGTTGATGATGCCGCGCCGATCGTCGCGTGGCCTGAGGCCAGAAATGGCCGCTGCATCGAACAGGTCTTCTGCCGGTTGGCGCCGCGCCGTCCGCTGCTCGTCGGTCACCTGGACATGCGGCATGGTGTCGACGAGCTGGCGGACGAAATCGTCCTGGCCGCCCTGCATCAGAGCCGCCATGGCGATGGAGAACCCGACACCGACCGCGACGCCCAGCATCGCGACGACCGTCTGCCTGCCGCGACCGGAGATGTGGGTCAGTGCGAGGTCGAGGATGAGGCGCATGGCGAGCTCATGTTCCTGGGACAGGCGTGGCCTTGACGCGCGTGCCATCGGCAAGGTCAGTCGGGAAGGGGGAGACGACGCGCGCGCCATCTTCCAGACCGGAGAGAACCTCGACGCCGTCGGCGCCGCGTATGCCCGTTTTTAATTCCTGTATCCTGGCATGATTGCCGTCGATCACCGCAGCCTTTGTCCCCTCCAGCGCTACGGTCGGGAGGATCAAGGCACCATGCGACACGCGCACGACGATGTTGACGTCGGTCGACATGCCGATCCGAAGCGGCGTGTCGTCGGGCAGGCGGAAGCGGACGCGATAGGTCTTCGTCACCGGGTCGCCCTTGGGGGTGATGCTGTCGACCGTCGCCTCCAGCTTCTGGTTGGGGAAGGCATCCGATCGCAACAACGCGCGCTGACCGACTTCGACGCGCGGAATATCCTCTTCGTTGACGTCGGCCGTGACGATCAGCGGTTTCGGTTCCCCGACCCAGAAGAGTACCGTGCCGAGATCCGCGACTTCGCCGATCTCGCCGTCCTGCCTGAGCACCTGGCCGGTGCTCGGCGCGCGCAGCACATAGGTCGCAAGCCGCGCCTGACGGCCGGCGACAAGGGCTTCGAGCTGGCCGAGTTCGCTGCGTGCCCGGTCGACTTCCTGTTCGCTGATCGTGCTGCGTTCGGAGAGCGCCAATTTGCGCCGATACTCCTCCTGCGCCAGCGTCAGCCGTGCCTGGAGTTCGCCGAGTGCTGCCCGTGCCTCGCTGTCGTCGAGGCGGGCGAGCACATCGCCCTTGGCGACACGTTCACCTTCGCAATTGCATTGTTCGACGATCCGTTCGGCGACCGTTGGAGTGACTTTCGCCCAGGTGCGCGGCTCCACGACGCCATCCGCATAGATGATCTCCGCCGCGTCGCCGCGCTTTGGCGCAATGATGGACACGGGAACCGGGCGAAACAGATACCAGGAAACCGCCGCGCCGATGGCGACGGTGACCGCCCCTCCGATTGCAAAACGAGCCAGCCGCACGAGACGCTCCTTGAATGCTCCCACCCCATTCTGTATAAATAGACCGACGGTCGGTTTGCTTCAAGGGTGTGTGTTACCCTTGCCATCGGGAGCGTCGTGGACCGCGCTGTGAACCCGTGCTAAGCCGCTGTTCTGGGAGTGCTTATGGTCAGAACGAAAAAATCGCCGGAAGTCCGATCGAACGAGCTGATCGATTGTGCCGAGCGGCTTTTCTTCCAACACGGCTACGAGAATACGACGGTCAACGACGTCATCCGTGAGGCCAATGTCTCCAAGGGCGCCTTCTACCACTATTTCGTTTCGAAGGAGGCGTTGCTGGAGGCGGTTGCCACTCGCCTGGCGCAGCGGAACCTGAAGGAGTTGCAGCCGCTTTTCGACGACCCGTCGCTTGATGCGGTCGGCCAGCTGAACGCGCTTTTCGCCGGCTCGCGGCGGCTGAAACTCGACATGGCGCCGCAGCTGAAGAACACCTTCAACGCGCTCTTCAAACCCGAGAATGTTGCCCTCTATCACCGCATCGACGAGGCCCTGCTGGCGGTGAGCATGCCCCTGGTCGCCGAGATGCTGCGGCGCGGGCATGAGGAGGGGACGCTCGATGCGCCCGATCCGGAAGCAGCAGCCTTGATGCTGCTGCAACTGCGCGTGAGCGTCGCCAAGGTGATGTACAAGGCGCTGCAACGTTACGAGGCCGGCGATCTCGATGGCGCCGCGGCGATGCTCGATGGCTGGATGCGAACCTACGGCACCGCGATCGAGCGCTTCCTGAAGCTTCCGGATGGCTCGATCGAGGTGACCGAGCCGGGCTTCGCCCGCACCTTCCTGGAGGCGTGAGCTGTCGCTGCGCTGCGACGTGTGCGTCTCTCAGCTCTTCTGCGCGGCACGCAAGGCGGAGGCCGGATAGCGCAGTGTCGGGTCGAATGGGTTGAGCTTGCTGCTGATTGCCTGCGCCTCGGCCTTCAGGAGATCGGTGATGGTGCCGCTTCGCGTTTCCGTCAGGCGCGATGCCAGCGTGCCGATGCTTAAGGAAGCAACTGCGATGCCGTTGCGGTCGAGAACCGGCACGCCGAGACCAGCCATGCCCTCGATCATCTCGAAGTTCATCTGCGCGGCACCGATCCGCCTGACCTCCTCGATCTTGATGCGCAGATCCACCTCGTCGATCGCAGCCCGGTCCATGATGCGCGGCATGTTGAACTTGATGATCGCTTCCCGCTCCTCCTCCGGCAGGTGGGCGAGAATGGCGATACTGCCCTGGCCGATGCCGAGCGGCACCTTGCCGCCGATGTCGCCGGTAAAGGAGCGGATCGGGAAAGGCCCCTCGACCCGGTCGAGGCAGATCGCATCGAAATTGCTGCGCACCAGCAGGAAGACGGTGTCGTTGAAGGTGGCCGAGAGCCTGAGAAGCGATGGGCGGGCGATGTCGAGAATGCCTTCGCGCCTGCGCGCCTGCGACGCGATCGAGAAGAACTCCAACGACAGACGATAGGATTTTCCTTCCGGCATCTGCTCGACCAGCCCTTCGGCGATCAGGCTCTTCAGCAGCCGGTGCGCCGACGGCTGGGTGAGATTCAGCCTGCGCGCGAGATCGATCACGCGCACACCCTCCGTCGCGTTCTCCGCGAGATCTTTCAGGATGTGGATCGCCTTTCCGAGGCTGGAGCTACCTGCATTCTCTGATTCCGACATGCGCGCAAATCTCTCAAAATTCACATAACAAGATTCCGTATATCGGATTTTTCTAACAAAAAATTCCGAAATAGAAAATTGCGTTTGTGTTTTTCGTCAATTTCCTGGAGTTAATTCACAAGCCTTTCTTGAGGGTGGATGCGCCACAACGTGGATAGCCGGGAGGCTATCCCGATCGCGAAATCGCGCCTTTGTCGTCGCGGTTGCGTCCGGCGGAAATCGCATCGCCTGAGACGAGGTTTGATGGTTGACGACGTGTCGTCGCCGCCGGGATCGCCGACAAGAAAAACGGGGCAGGCGATCCCTGGGGGCAGCGACCCACGGGAGAGTGAGCATGAGTTTCCTGAACCTCGAGAAGGTCTCCAAGTTCTATGGATCGGTTGCGGCCGTTCACGATTTCGATCTGGCGGTCGAAAAGGGCGAGTTCATCTCGCTGCTCGGCCCGTCCGGTTGCGGCAAGACGACGACCCTGCAGATGATCACCGGGCTCGTGCGTCCCTCCGCCGGCGCGATCACCATGGGCGGGCGCGACATCACCCACCTGCCGCCGCCGCAGCGTGAACTCGGCGTCGTCTTCCAGAGCTACGCGCTTTTCCCGCATATGACCGTCGCCCAGAACGTCTCCTTCGGTTTGGAGATGCGCAAGGTCGCGAAGGCGGACCGCGACAAACGCATCAAGGAGATCCTTGCGCTCGTTCACCTCTCGGCCCTTGCCGATCGCTATCCGCGCGAGATGTCCGGCGGCCAGCGCCAGCGCGTCGCGATCGCCCGTGCGCTCGTCATCAATCCGCCGGTGCTCTTGCTCGACGAGCCGCTGTCGAACCTCGATGCGCAGCTTCGCGAAGAGATGCAGTTCGAGCTGCGCCGCATCCAGCAGACGGTCGGCATCACCACGATCATGGTGACCCATGACCAGGCGGAAGCGTTGTCGATCAGCGACCGCGTTGTGGTCATGGAAAAGGGGCGCATCACCCAGGTCGATACGCCCTATGAGCTCTACGAGCATCCGCGCAACGACTTCATCTCGTCCTTCGTCGGCAAGTCCAATTTTCTGCGCGCGACCGCGGCTTTCAATGGCAAGGGCGCGTCGATCAGCATCGACAACACGCCGATCCGCTTCAACACCGATCGTCGCGAGCCGGATGGCAAGGTCTCGGTCTTCATCCGTCCGGAAAAGCTGCGGCTGACGGAACCGACTGAAGGCCAGATCCAGGGCAAGGTGACGACGCGCTATTTCATGGGCAGCCAATGGCTGGTCAGCGCCGAGACCCCCGCAGGCGTTCTTGCCGTTGCGGTTCCCAATCTCGGCGCGCCGCCGCCGATGGAAGGTGAAACCGTCGGGCTCGCCTGGCAGAACGCCGATTGTCGTGTGCTGGCTGGAGCGGCGAACTGATGAGCGCCGCCACGTCCGCCATCAAGCCGCGCCTGCTCGCGCCGCTGGCACTCTCAGGGCCGACGACCCTGTTCTTCGTCGGCCTCGTCCTCTTGCCGCTGCTCTTGACGGTCATTCTTTCCTTCAACAGCTACGACTATACCGCCGGCATAAAGAGCGACTTCACCTTCGCCAATTACCTGACGGTGCTGCAGGACGAATACTATCTTTCGACCTTCTGGCGCACGCTGCGTCTGGCGCTGTTGACGACCGTCATCACCGTGCTGATCGGCGTGCCGGAGGCCTATGTTCTCTCGAACATGCGCAAGCCCTGGCGGTCGATATTCCTCCTGGTGATCATCGGTCCGCTGCTCGTTTCCGTGGTGGTGCGCACCTTCGGCTGGAGCATGCTGCTCGGCAAGAACGGCTTCGTGAACAGCGCACTCGCCATCGTCGGCCTCGACCCGGTCCAGCTTCTCTACACCGAGACGGCGATCGTCATCGGCCTCGTGCACATCATGCTGCCGTTCATGGTGATCCCGGTCTGGACGGTTCTGCAGAAACTCGATCCGACGGTCGAGGCGGCAGCGCTCACCCTCGGCGCCTCGCGCTTCACGGCCCTTCGCCGCATCGTCTTCCCGCAGGCGGCCCTCGGCATCCTCTCCGGAAGTTTGATCGTCTTTGCGCTGTCGGCCAGCTCCTTCGCCATTCCGGGCCTGCTTGGCGGCCGGCGGCTGAAAATGGCGGCGACGCTCGTCTACGACGAGTTCCTGATCGAGCTCAACTGGCCGCTCGGCGCGACCATCGCGATCATCGTCCTCGTCGCCAATCTCGTGATCATGCTTGCCTATAACCGCCTCATCGAGCGGCAGGCGAAGCGCAAGCTGGGTTGAAGCCATGCAGAGAAACGGACCCATTGCTCTCGCTTTCCACAGCCTCGTCGTCGTCTTCATGCTGGCGCCGATGGTGGTCGTCTGCCTGGTCGCCTTTACGCCGGACAACACGCTGACGATGCCCTGGAACGGGCTTTCGCTGCGCTGGTTCGAGGCGGTCTTCCATCACGCCGATTTCATGTCGTCCTTCGGCAACAGCGTCCGGCTGGCGCTGCTTTCGGCGACCATCTCCACCGTGTTTGCAGTGCCGGCGGCGCTGGCAATCACCCGCTACGAGTTCCGCGGCCGCGAGGCGCTGAACGCGCTGTTCCTGTCGCCGCTGATCATCCCGCACCTGGTTCTCGGCGTTGCCTTCCTGCGTCTCTTCTCGCTGATGGGCATGGGCGGATCCTTCGCCTGGCTGGTCGCTACCCATGCGATCGTCGTCACCCCCTATACGTTGCGGCTGATCCTCGCGTCGCTGACCAGCATGGACCGCAATGCCGAGAATGCGGCGCGCACGCTGGGTGCCGCCGAATGGACGGTGTTTCGCCGGATCACCATGCCGCTCATGCTGCCGGGCATCAGCGGCGGCTGGCTGCTGGCCTTTATCAACAGCTTCGATGAACTGACCATGTCGATCTTCGTGACATCGCCGTCGACGGTCACCTTGCCGGTGCGCATGTACATGTATGCCAGCGAATCCATCGACCCGATGATGGCGGCGGTTTCGACGCTGATGATCGCACTCGCCACCGTCACCATGATCATTCTCGATCGCCTGTTCGGTCTCGACCGGCTGCTGGTGGGCAAGGGCTGAGATCCGATGTCGATGCATGCACAATTCCGGCGGCGCTACCGCCTGGACGAGACACCGGTGCACTTCACACTGAATGGCGTGCTCGAAACCGGGCGGCGCGGTGATACGGTGCTGACGGCGATCCTCTCGGTCAGCGGTCGTCTCCGGCAAAGCGAATTCACCGGCGAGGACCGGGCCGGGTTCTGCCTGATCGGTGCCTGCCAGGATTGCTACGTGATGATGGCCGACGGCCGCCGCGTCAGGGCCTGCAGCACGGCGCTTGAGCCGGGCATGGCCTTCACCACCGACCTCGGCGCCATGGCGGAGGTCGCCCATGAGTGAGCCGTTGCGGCCTGTTATCGTCGGTGCAGGCCCCGCCGGCATTCGTGCTGCCGAGCGCCTGGTTCGCGCCGGCCTCCGGCCGATCGTGCTTGACGAAGGCCAGCGCGCCGGCGGCCAGATCTATCGCCGCCCGCTGATCGAGGACGGACGATCCTACCGGAGCCGCTATGGTTCGGAAGCCGGCAAAGCACAAAGGCTGCATCAAGCCTTCGAGGCCTTGCTGCCTGCCATCGATTACCGGCCGGAAACGCTCGTCTGGAACATTTCGGCAGCCGAACGCGGCAATCAGCTCGACGTACTCTCATCAGGTGTTCACCACCAGATCGGTTTTTCGCAGTTGATCCTCTGCACCGGGGCGACCGATCGCGTGCTGCCGTTCCCGGGATGGACGACGCCCGGCGTCTATACGCTCGGTGCCTCGCAGACAGCGCTGAAAGCGCAAGGGTGCACGATCGGCGACCACGTCGTCTTCATGGGGTCCGGGCCGCTGCTCTATCTCGTTGCCTGGCAATACATGAAGGCCGGCGCGCGCGTCGAAGCCGTTCTCGATACCGCACCCGTCACATCGAAGTGGCACCTGCTGTCGCTTGCAGTGCACGCGCCACGCATCGTCGCGCTCGGTCTCTTCTACGGGCTGCAGCTCCAGCTTGCCGGCGTGAGGATCCGTTGTGGCGTGCGGCCCGAGGCGGTTCTCGGCAAGGGCCAAGTCGAAGGTCTGCGTTTCCGCCGGCGGACGCTGAACGGCGATGTCGTCGAGACGATTGCCTGCGACGCGCTCGCCTACGGCTTCGCGCTCCGGCCGGAAACCCAGCTTGCCGATCTTGCCGGTTGTCGCTTTCGCTTCAACGAGCGCGACCGCGTCTGGCTGCCGGAGCGCGACGCCATGGGGCGCACGAGCCGGCCGGATGTCTATGTCGCCGGTGATGGCAGCGGAATTGCCGGTGCGGATGCGGCGGAAATCTCTGGCGAGCTCGCGGCTGCCGCCCTGCTTCAGGACATGGATCAAAAGTCTGCGGATACGACCCGCCTGGTGGCCGCGCGTGACGCGATCCTGCGCCAGCGCGACATCCTCGAACGCGCCTTTCCCTTCCCGGACGATTGGTTCGAGACCGTACCCGATGAGACGATGCTCTGCCGTTGCGAGGAGATCACCGTCGCCGAAGGGCGCCGCTCTATTGCGAATGGGTCCGTCACCGAGATCAACCGCCTGAAGGCGTTGAGCCGCGTTGGCATGGGCCGTTGCCAGGGGCGGATGTGCTCTGCTGCTGCGGCCGAGCTCCTGAGCGCCGCATGCGGCACCTCCGCCGGCGCGGTCGGCCGTCTGCGCGCCCAGGCGCCGGTCAAGCCGATCCCGCTCGGTTTCGGCGCTGGTGCCGAAACGGAGACCCGCTCATGAGCCGGCGCATCTCCGTCGACGTCGCGATCATCGGCGGCGGGCTGGTCGGCAGCTCCGCAGCGCTTGCCATGCGCAAGGCCGGGCTCTCCGTTACGCTGCTCGACAAAGGCCATTGCGGCGCCCAGGCGAGCGGGGTGAACTATGGCGGCGTACGCCGGCAGGGCCGCCCTCCGGAGCAATTGCCGCTTTCGCAGCGGTCGCACCGCATCTGGCCGCAGCTGAATGCGATCATCGGCATCGATGCCGAATATGTCCGCTCCGGGCACCTGAAGCTCGCCCGCACGGAGAAGGATTTCGCCAAGCTCGAGGCCTATGCCGAGACAACAAGGGATTACGGTCTCGGGCTTGAGCTCGTCGCCGGAGCAGCGCTGACTGAGCGGTTTCCCTGGCTCTCGGCGAAGGCGGTCGGCGCGTCCCTCTGCCCTGAGGACGGCCATGCCAATCCGCGTCTCGTCGCGCCTGCGTTTGCGCGGGCAGCCGAGCGGGCAGGTGTCACCGTATTGGAGCAGACGCCCGTGCGCGAGGTTACTGCGACGGGCAACGGCTTTGTCATCCTTGCCGGTGACGGCATCGAGATCCGCTGCCGGCAACTGGTCAACAGCGCGGGCGCCTGGTCCGATCGCTTTGCCGCCCATTTCGGCGAGCCAGTACCACTCACACGCATCTACCCCTCGATGGTTGTCACCGAGCCGCTGCCGTTGTGTCTGCCTGTCAGCATGGGCGAGCAGGGCGGCAGCTTCTATGGCCGGCAGGTGGCCCGTGGCAACTACGTCATGGGCGGTGGTCGTGGTCTGCCGCTTGGCGATCCGGACTATTCGCGCCCGTCGGTGACTGCTGCTTCCTCGGTCATGCAGCGCGCCATCGCGCTCTTTCCGCATCTGGCGCACGCCCAGGTCATCCGCTTCTGGTCCGGAACCGAGGCCGAGATGCCCGACGGCAACCCGGTGATCGGCCCGAGCGAAACGACATCAGGCCTCTTCCACGCCTTCGGCTTCTGCGGCGCGGGCTTCCAGACAGCACCCGCCGTCGGCGAGGTGCTCGCAGAGCTCGTCACCGAGGGCCGCAGCACCACGCCCATCGACGCCTTTTCCATTGGCCGCTTCCGCAAGGTGGCGGTCGAAACTGCAGCCTCGTTGTAAACAGAAAGGGGAATACCATGATCGACCAACGGCTTACCAAAACCACGGCCCTCGCATTGTTGGCCTTTGTCCTGCAGCAGAACGCTGCGTCGGCGGAAACCAAGACGCTCTATATCGGCATGAACGGCGGCAACTTCGAGCGTGCCTATACCGAACACGTGCTGCCGCCCTTCGAGAAGGCGAACGACGTCAAGGTCGTCGTCGTGCCCGGCACCTCCGCCGATATTCTGGCAAAGGCGACGGCCGCCAAGGACAATCCGCAGATGCATGTCATGCTGCTCGACGACGGCGTGATGGTGCGCGCGATCGGCGGCGGCCTCTGCCAGAAGATTGCCGCCGATCCGGTGCTCGACCAGATCCAGCCGTCCGCGCGCCTCAAGGACGACATGGCGATCGGCGTCGACATGGGCATGACCGGGCTTGCCTACAATAAGAAGCTCTTCGACGAGAAGGGTTGGCCGGCGCCGACGTCGTGGATGGACATGGCCGATCCGAAGTTCGAAAACGCCGTCGTGTTCCAGTCCGCTTCGGCATCGAGCTTCGGCCTGCACGCCTTCCTGATGTTCAACCGCATCCAGGGCGGCAGCGAGACCAATGTCGAGCCCGGTTTCGAGAAGTTCTCCGATACGATCGGCAAGAACGTCATCGAGTTCATCCCGAGCTCGGCCAAGATCTCGGAGATGGTGCAGACCGGCGAGGCGGCGATCTTCCCGCTGACGCCGACGGCCGTCAACAACCTGAAGGACAAGGGTATTCCGGTTGAATACGCGCAGCCAAAGGAAGGCTCGGTCGTGCTCGCCGTCACCGAGTGCGTGATCGCCAACAACAGCGAGCCGGAACTCAGCCAGAAGCTCGCCCACTACCTGCTTTCGGCCGAGGCGCAGAGCCTGGCGCTCGACAACGGCAACATCATCCCGTCGAACATCAATGCCAAGGCTGGTACGGATGCGGCGAACGCGAAGCTTGCGACCTTCAAGACCAACATGGAGACCGCCAAGGTTCTCGATTGGGATGCAATTAACCAGAACCGGCAGGAATGGAACAAGCGCTGGAACCGCATGATCGAAAGGTAAGCATTAGCTAACTTTTGTTCGCGCATGCACACGCCCTCGTGGAAGCCACGGGGGCGTTGCTGCGTTCAGGCAAGGCGCGCGTCAGAGCGCGCCGTCGATGGGACGGCTGTTGCGTTCGCCCTTGCTTGTCGACGACGGAAAGAGCTGTGAGCCGAAAGCGCCTTGGCTGCTGATATCAGGAAAGCTGACATCGGCGATCTCGAAATCGGGCATCAGCGCAAGCATCGGCAGGATGCGCTCGAAGACCGCACCTCCGAGCGGTGTTGCGTTCCAGCCCGAGGTGCGGAAACCATAGGTTTCCGGCAGGCCCTTCGGCTCATCGAGCAAGGTGAGCAGGAGATAACGCGGGTTATCCACCGGGACGATGCCCATGAAGGACGTGATGTTGAGTTCCTTCGAATAGCGTCCGCCCACGACCTTCTCGGCCGTGCCGGTCTTGCCGCCGATGAAATAGCCTTTAACCCCCGCCCGTTTCGCCGAGCCCGTCTTGGCGTTGAGCCGCAGCAGGTAACGCAGCGCCTCGCCGGTCTCCGGCTTGATCAGGTCGCGGGCCAGCAGACGATCTTCGAGCGGCGCGCCCTTGATGAGCGTCGGCCTTATGAGACGGCCGCCATTGACGAGCGCCGCAACCGCGATGCTCGCCTGCAGCGGCGTGACGGCGATACCGTGACCGTAGGAGGCGGTTGCCGTATCGATCTCGCCCCAACGCCGCGGCAATTGCGGATGGGCGCTTTCCGGCAGTTCGGTCGTCAGCCGCGACATCTGCCCGAACCGCGTCAGGAACGTCCGCAGATTTTCCTGACCAACGGCAATCGCCATCTTCGCCATCGAAATATTGGAGGAGTAGATGAAGGCTTCGGGCAGCGTCAGCGGCCGATACTGGCCGCGATAGTCGTTGATGCGGAAACGGCCGAAGGCGAGCGGCCTGCTCGCGTCGATGACGGAGCGAAGGGTGAATTGGCCCGAATCGAGCGCCATCGCCGTCGTCAGCGCCTTGAAGGTCGAGCCCATCTCGAAGGTGGCGGCGGCGATGCGGTTGATGCGATCGGGCTTCAGCGCATCGACAGGCAGATTCGGGTCGAAATCGGGATAGGAAACGAGCGCCAGGATCTCGCCATTGGTGACATCAAGCACCAGCCCGGCGCCCGCCTTGGCGCTGAACTTGGCGATCGCCTTGCGCAGCTCGGTCTCGAGCGCGTGCTGGATGCGGATGTCGAGCGTGACACTCACCGGCTCGAGATTGCGGTGGGAGAGATCCATACCGCTTTGGCGCAGGACCTCCAGACCCTGTCCCTCGATCCATCTCTCGATACCGGCAATGCCGATATTGTCGATGTCGACGGTGCCGAGCACATGGGCGGCGAGCGATCCGTTGGGATAAAAGCGCTGCTTCTCGCGCTGGAAGCCGATAGCGGGAATGCCGGCGTTCCAGATGGCCTGTTCCTCCGCCGGCGTTACCTGACGCTTGATCCAGGCAAAGGCTGCGCCGCTCTTCAGCCGTCGGTAGAGATCGCGCCCGTCGATGTCAGGGAAGATCGCGGTCAGCTTCTCGACGGCCTCGTCGACATCGACGATCAGCCGTGGTTCGGCATAAAGCCCGGAACTCGGCACGTCGATCGCCAGAAGATTGCCGTTTCGGTCGAGGATCGATGGACGGCCGAGGCTCGGCGGCGGCGGTATGTAGCCGGTCCGCTCATAGTCCGCGACGCCAAGCTGGACGAGGCGCGCGAGCATGAGCCCGAAGACGAGCGCGAAAGCACCGATGACAAACAGGAGCCGGCCGCGATAATCCGGGCGGGACTGAACCTGACGTACCATATCAATAGAGCCCGTTGCCGTTGGTGAGCAGCTTTTCACGCAGTTCCGGGGAGAGGTCTGGGTCGGCGGTGGCCGACGTGCTCGCCGTTTCGAAACCGTCGATGACGGCGCACCCGCTCATGCAGGGGGCCGTCCCTGGCTTGAAGGATTCGATAATGGCTCCGGGCGTGCCCTCGGGCACAGGCTGGCCGCTCTTCCTGTCGATCGCCTCCAGCATCATGCCTGGTGGCGCGTGGAAATCGGCCGCCGGACGCCCTTGAAGGGCTATCTTCATGAAGTCGATGAAGATGGGTGCGGCGAGACCGCCGCCGGTTTCACCATAGCCCATCGGCTTCGGCGTGTCGTAGCCAAGGAAAACGCCGGTGACGATGTTCGGGGTGAAGCCGACGAACCAGACGTCCTTTTCGTCATTGGTGGTTCCGGTCTTGCCGGCGATCGGCACACCGAGCGAGCCGACATTCCTGGCAGTGCCGCGCTCCACCACACCGCGCAGCATCGAGGTGACCTGATAGGCCGTCATCGGATCGAGCACATAGTCGCGATCGTCGACCGGCACAGGTTCTTCCTGGCCGGTCCAGTCGGCGCCGTTGCAATCGTCGCAGCGGCGCTGGTCGTGGCGAAAGATCGTGCGGCCGTAGCGGTCCTGGATGCGGTCGACCATCGAGGGCGTGACCGCCTTGCCGCCATTGGCGATGACCGCATAGGCCGAAACCAACCGCAACAGCGTCGTCTCGCCGGCGCCGAGCGACATCGGCAGATAGGGTTCGAGCTCGTCATAGATGCCAAAGCGCTTGCCGTAATCTGCCACGAGATCCATGCCGAGATGTCGGGCGAGACGCACGGTCATCAGGTTGCGACTGTTTTCCAGCCCGACGCGCAAGGTGGAAGGACCGCTGAAGCGCCCGTCGTAGTTCTTCGGCTTCCATGTCCTGCCGGCACCGTCGGCAAGGGCGATCGGCGCATCCATCACCAGCGTCGTCGGCGCATAGCCGTTGTCGAGAGCGGCGGCATAGACGAAGGGCTTGAAGGATGAGCCGGGCTGGCGATAGGCCTGCGTCGCGCGGTTGAATTCCGACTGTATGTAGGAAAAGCCGCCGGCGACTGCGAGCACGCGACCGGTGTTCGGATCCATGGAAACGAGCGCGCCCTGAACGAGCGGCGGCTGCCGCAGGACATAGCCGTCCTCCTGCTTCTCCACATAGACGACATCGCCGGGCGTCAGAACGCCATCGATGCCTGCGGCACAGTTGTGCTTTCCCTTGGCCGAGCGGCAGAGCGCCCAGGTGGCGCCTTTCCGGTCAAGGCCTATGGTCTCTGCCGGGGTGATCCCGTTTGACGCCGTGGACTCCGGGCGGAGACCGATTTCCGCGTCGGCCTTCCCGGCGGCGAGCACCACGCCCAGCCGCCATTCCGGCACGTCGGAAAGCGGCCGGAGCTTGGCGAGCGCCGAAGGCCAGTCCTTGATCGAGGATATTCTGGCGACCGGGCCGCGGTAGCCTTTCGCCTGGTCATAGGCGACGAGGCCCTTGCGTAACGCTTTCATCGCAGCTTCCTGCAGCCGCGGATCGAGCGTGGTGCGCACCGAAAAGCCGGCGGTGTAGAGTGCAGCCTCGCCATACTGGGTGTTGAGCTGGCGGCGGACTTCTTCGGTGAAGTAGTCGGCAGCGGCGACGGCGGGCGATGGCGTGCGCCGATCGACGCCGAGAGGAGCTGCCGCCGCCTGGGCAGCCGCCGCTGCGTCGACAAAGCCGTTCTGGCGCATCTGGTCGATGACCCAGTTGCGGCGGCCCACTGCGCGCTCCGCCTGGCGATCGGGATTGTAATTGTTGGGCGCCTTCGGGAGGGCGGCGAGGAAGGCGGCCTCAGAAACCGAGAGCTCGCTCACCGGCTTGTCGAAATAGGTGAGCGCCGCCTGTGCCACGCCATAGGCGCCGCGCCCGAGGTAGATGTCGTTGAGATAGAGTTCGAGAATACGGTCCTTGGAATAGGTCTGGTCGATCCGCAGCGAAAGGATCGCTTCGCGCAGCTTCCGCTCCACTGTCCGGTCGGAAGACAGGAGGAAATTCTTGGCGATTTGCTGCGTGATCGTCGAGCCGCCGATCATGCGACGGCCGGAACCGTAGTTGGCGAGATTGGACAGAAGCGCCGTGCCGATGCTCGCAACGTCAATTCCGGGATGGGCGTAGAAATTCTTGTCCTCGGCCGAAAGGAATGCCTGGCGGATGCGGGCGGGGATCGCGCCGATCGGCAGAAACAGCCGGCGTTCACGCGCGAGTTCTCCGACCATCGTGCCGTCGCCGGCATAGAGGCGGGTGGTGACTGCCGGTTCCCAGTTCGCGAGCGTGCGGTGATCGGGCAGGTGTCGCGTCAACGCTGCGACGACCGTGGCCGCCGCGAGTGCGACGACGGTCACGAGATTGAGGGATGTACCAAGCAGGTTTGCGATCAACTTCATAAGGGCGGAACGGACCTTTGGGATAATAGACAGCCTGGCCGGCACGGATGTCCGTGCGGCTCGCGGCCTGTCTTGGAACGGCATTTGGCTTCGCCGGCATGCGTGATGTCGGCTGCGGAGACGATGCGTTTGGGCGCTATGGCCAGGCGAAACGGCGCATGGGATCGATCCCCGTAAGCGGTGCGATCAGCCGCACCTTTCTGAGTTGACGTTGCCGAGCTACAGCCGCGTCAGCCGATGGAGTTCACCGTAAAGGGATTGTGCCCGAGCAACAAACCACGTTTATTTGCGAGACCCATTAGATGAGTTAGGGCATTCATGGTCAGGCCATATCTTCCGCTCAATGCGCTGCGCGCCTTCGAGGCATCGGCGCGGCATTTGAGCTTCACCCGTGCGGCGATCGAACTCTGCGTGACGCAGGCTGCGGTGAGCCACCAGGTGAAGCTGCTCGAAAGCCGGCTGAACGTCACCCTATTCAAGCGATTGCCGCGCGGACTAATGATCACGGCAGAGGGGGAGGCATTGCTGCCGGTCTTGCGCGATTCCTTCGATCGGATGGCGGATATGCTTGAGCGCTTCGAGGCCGGGCACATTCGCGAAGTGCTGATGATCGGCGCCGTCGGCACCTTTGCCGTCGGCTGGCTGTTACCGCGGCTTGCCGACTTCCAGGCCAAATACCCGTTCATCGATGTCCGGCTCTCGACCAACAACAACCGGGTCGACATGGCCGCGGAAGGCTTGGATTTCGCCATCCGCTTCGGCGGCGGCTCCTGGCATAATATCGAGGCGACGCGGCTCTTCGAGGCGCCGCTTTCCGTGCTCTGCATTCCCGAGATCGCCGATCGGCTGAAGACGCCCGCCGATCTCCTGAACGAAACGCTGCTCAGGTCCTACCGGGCCGACGAATGGGTGAATTGGTTCGAAGCGGCCGGCATTGCCTATCCGGCGCCGCTGCTGAAGGGCATCGTCTTCGATAGTTCGCTGGCGATGATGGAGGCTGCAGCCCAGGGGATTGGCGTGGCACTCGCGCCCCCACTGATGTTCTCGCGGTTGCTGTCGAACGGCACGATCCGACAGCCTTTCGACGTCCACACCTCGATGGGTAGCTACTGGCTGACGCGGCTGAAATCACGTCCGGTCACGCCGGCGATGCAGGCGTTCAGCGAATGGCTGGCTGCTGCGGCAGCACAGCAGGCAGCGGCCTTGTCGCCACCTCTGGCACAAGACGCGCTCGCCGGCTGAGACGGAAAATCTTTTCCTTGGAGGCGTAGACCCGGGTTGCGCCTCGCGGCGCAGCGCGCACGTGCTTGAGGCTGCCATAAGACCAAATAATTCTAATGTCTGCCCTGAATTCTTGTGATGCCCGTTTGTGCCAGGGCGCCGCCCTTGCCGGCATTAACGGGGAGAGGCAGCCCGCTCGCGTCTTGCTCAGCCATCCTTTGCCGTCGAATACTCATACACTGTGCGGCCGGTTTGCGGGTCGACGCCGGCGAGGCTGACCTCGTAGCCCCAGAGGTGGCGCACATGACGCAACGTCGCGTTACGGCTTCCCTCTTCGAGCACGATGCCGCTCTTGATGTTGTGCTGCAATCGAAGGTGCCGGTCCCCCAGCAGATCGACGTCCATCACCTGAATATCAGGCTGGTTGGCGGCGACGTCGTAGCTGTTGGAAAGCGCCGAGCGAACCGCCGAATAGCCGCGTTCGTTGTGGATCGACGCGACCTCGACAAAACGCTCGGACGCGCGGTCCGCGAGATGGAACAGCCGGAATTTGCGCATAACGGCCGGGCTCAGATACTGCAGGATGAAGGATTCGTCGCGGTGGTTGGCCCAGGCATCGCGCAGCGTCTCCATCCAGTCACCGTTGCCGGCAAAGGACGGAAACCAGTCGCGGTCCTCGGCCGTCGGCTCGGTGGCGATCCGCTGGATGTCCTGCATCATTGCAAAGCCGAGCGCATAGGGGTTGATGCCGGGATAGCGCCGGTCGTCGAAATCCGGCTGGAAGACGACGTTGGAGTGGCTCTGCAAGAGTTCCAGCATGTGGCCCTCGCCAATCCGGCCCTGGTCGTAGAGCCGGTTGATGATGGTGTAGTGGACGAAGGTCGCGCAGCCCTCGTTCATCACCTTCGTCTGCCGCTGCGGGTAGAAATATTGCGCGATGACCCGAACGATCCGGAGCAATTCCCGCTGCCACGGTTCCAGGATCAGGCTGTGTTTCTCGAGAAAATAGAGCAGGTTCTCTTCCGGCAGGTTGAGCACCTTCTTGCGTTCGGAAGCGTCCCGCTCGGCCTCGGCCGGGTCATGGCTCTCGGCCGTCTGCGGCAGCGTTCGCCAGAGATCGCTATAGGTCTGTTCCTCATATTCCAGCCGTTCCCGCGCCCGTTCCCGAACTTTTTCGGAGGAGAGCCGCGGCGGCCGGCGATAGCGGAAGACGCCCTGGTCCATCAGCGCATGGGCCGAATCGAGGATCGCCTCGACGGCGGCGGTGCCGTGCCGCTCCTCGCATTTGGTCACGTATTTCTTGGCGAAATCCATGTAGCTCAGGATCGCACCGGCATCGGTCCACTGGCGGAAGAGGTAGTTGTTCTTGAAAAAATGATTGTGGCCGAACGCGGCATGCGCCGTGACCAGCGCCTGCATCGCCATCGTGTTTTCTTCCATGAGATAGGTGATGCAGGGATTGGAATTGATCACCAGCTCATAGGCGAGGCCGCGGTGCCCCTTGCGATAGTGGTGCTCCTCATAGGCGAAGCGCTTGCCGAAGGACCAGTGCTGGTACATGAGCGGCATGCCGACCGAGGAATAGGCGTCGAGCATCTGCTCGGAGGTGATGATCTCCAGCTGGTTCGGGTAGACGCTGAGGCCCATTTCCTCAAGCGCGACTTGCTCGATCGCATCATAGGCACGCGAAAGGGTCGTGAAGTTCCAGTCCGAGCCCTGGAACAGGAGGCCTGAAGTCGCACGTCGAGCCATCCGGTCGTCCCCTCATTTCCGGGTGCGTGTAGCCGGCTGCCGGGCAAAGAGCCTGCGGAAGACCGGGTAGATATCGGCGGGCTTGGCGATGCGCGTCATCTGGAAATTCGACTTCTCGCCATCCACCGTGCGATAGGCACGCCAGAGCGCAGTGCCGTTGTCCGTCGATCCGAAGATCTCCGTCTCTCGCTCGTCGATGATCTCGACATAGGCGTAGTACTGGCAGAGCTTCGTCAGTTTCTCCCGGAGGAGCGCTGCGCAATGCTCGCTGTCGCCGATGATGTTGTCGCCGTCGGAGGCCTGCGCGGCATAGATATTCCAGATCTGCGAGGGGTAGCGGTCCTCGATGATCCTGATCATCTCCTCGAGCGCGGTCGAGACGATCGTGCCGCCGCTCTGGGTGCTGTAGAAGAACGTCTCCTCGTCGACCTCGCGGGCCTCGTCCGTGTGACGGATGAAGACGATGTCGATCCGTTCGTAGCGCCGTTTCAGGAACAGGTGCAGAAGCACGAAGAAGCGCTTGGCGAGATCCTTTTCGCGTTCGCCCATGGAGGCCGAGACATCCATCAGGCAGAACATCACCGCATTGGCATTCGGCAGCGGCTGCTGTTCGAAGCGGTTGAAGCGGATGTCGACCGGGTCGACATAGGGAATGCGCCGCCGCTTGCGCTCGATCCTCTCCAGTTCGCTGCGAAGCTCGCTGAGCCTCTGGCGGTCCTTCGGCGAAATCTCCGGCGCCGCCTCCAGCCGCGCGATCTCCTCGGAAAGGACGGTCAGTTCCTTTTCCTTGGGCCGATGCAGCGCCATGCGCCGGCCGAAGCTGTTGCGCATCGTCCGCCCGACATTGATGTTGGTCGGCGTGCCGGCGGTGGCAAAGCCTGCGCGACGTGGTTTGAACGTCACCGTTTCCTTGAGGCTGAGCTTGACCATGTCGGGCAATTCCAGATCCTCAAAGAAGAGATCCAGCACCTCTTCGCGCGACAGGATGAACTGGAAGTCGTCTTCGCTTTCTCCGGTGCCGGGGCGGCCCTTGCCGCCTCCACCCCCACCCGCTTCCGGCTTCGGCAGGCGGTCGCCTGCCGAAAACTGCTTGTTGCCGGGAAGCACATAGTTACGTTCGCCGCTGCCGCGGGCCGGCTGGAATGTCGGCTCACTGGCACCGTCGGTCGGCATCGGTACGCCGTGCGCGGCATCGACGTCGATGATCCTGTCGGATTTGACCTGTTCCTTGATGACCCGCTTGAGTTCCTCGCGGGCCCGTTTCAGAAAACGCTGTCGGTTGCCGAGGCTCTTATCCTTCGGATTGAGCCGCCGGTCGATGAAATTCGGCATATACCAATCCCCTGCTTCGGCATCGTCAGCCCGCCTTGTTGACCCGCATGTACCAATCGACCAGCCGCCGGACCTGACGCTCGGTATAGCCGCGTTCGGTCATGCGCTGGACGAATTCGGCATGCTGCTTCTCGGAGGCGCTGTCCTTCTTCGAGCCGAAGCTGATGACCGGCAGCAGGTCTTCGACCTGGCCGAACATGCGCTTCTCGATCACGTCGCGAAGCTTCTCGTAGCTCGTCCAGGAGGGGTTGCGCCCATGGTTCTTGGCGCGGGCGCGCAGGGTGAACTTTACGACCTCGTTGCGGAAGTCCTTGGGGTTGGCAATGCCGGCCGGCTTTTCGATCTGCGACAGCTCGCTGTCGAGGATCTCCCGGTTGAGGATCTGCCCCGTGTCGGGATCCTTGAAGTCCTGGTCTTCCAGCCAGGCGTCGGCATAGGCGATGTAACGGTCGAAGAGGTTCTGACCGTATTCGCTGTAGGATTCGAGATAGGCCTTCTGGATTTCGTGGCCGATGAATTCGGCGTAGCGCGAGGCAAGCTCGGACTTGATGAAATCGAGATAGCTCGCCTCGGTCTCCTTCGGGAACTGTTCGCGGCGGATCGCCTGTTCCAGGATATACATGAGGTGCACCGGATCGGCCGCGACCTCCTTGGTGTCGTAGTTGAAGGTCTCGGACAACACCTTGAAGGCAAAGCGGGTGCTGATGCCGGTCATACCCTCGTCGACGCCGGCGGCGTCGCGATATTCCTGAACGGACTTCGCCTTGGGATCGGTGTCCTTCAGGTTCTCGCCGTCATAGACCCGCATCTTGGTATAGAGCGGCGAGTTCTCGTGGCGGGCAAGCCGGGTCGAGACGGTAAAGCGGCTGAGGCTTTCCAGCACTTCCGGCGCGCAGGGGCTCTTGGTGAGCTCGCTTTCGCGCAGCAGCTTCTCGTAGATCTGCCGTTCCTCGGTGACGCGCAGGCAGTAGGGCACCTTGACGACCAGGATGCGGTCGAGGAAGGCCTCGTTGTTTTTGTTGTTCTTGAATTGCAGCCATTCGGACTCATTGGAGTGCGCAACGACGATGCCCTGATAGGGGAAGCCGCCGAAGCTTTCAGTGCCGTTGTAATTGCCTTCCTGGGTCGCCGTCAGCAAGGGATGCAGGACCTTGATCGGCGCCTTGAACATTTCGACGAACTCGAGCAGCCCCTGCGTCGTGCGGTTGAGGCCGCCGCTGTAGGAATAGGCGTCGGGGTCGGCCTGGCTGTAGTTTTCAAGCTGGCGGATGTCCACCTTGCCGACCAGCGAGGAAACGTCCTGGTTGTTCTCGTCGCCGGGTTCCGTTTTCGCGATCGCCACCTGGCGTAGCCGCGATGGCATCAGCTTGACCACACTGAACTTGGAGATATCGCCGTCGACTTCGTCGAGCCGCTTCGTCGCCCAGGGCGAAATCAGACCGGTCAGACGGCGCCTGCCGATCCCGTATTTGTCTTCGAGCAAGTCGGCCATGCGGTCGGGGTGAAAGAGGCCGAGGGGGGATTCGAAGACGGGGCTGACCTTGCCGCCGACTGCCAGCGTGTAGATCGGCTGCAGCTCCATCAATTTCTTCAGCCGCTCGGCGAGTGACGACTTGCCGCCGCCGACCGGTCCGAGCAGATAGAGGATCTGTTTGCGCTCCTCGAGCCCCTGGGCAGCATAGCGGAAGTAACCGACGATCCGCTCGATCGTGTCTTCCATGCCGTAGAAATCGGCGAAGGATGGATAAATCTTGACGGTCCGGTTTGAAAAGATGCGGCCGAGACGTTCGTCCGCGCTGGTATCGATCAGGGTTGGATTACCGATGGCAGTGACCATCCGCTCTTGCGCGGTGGCATACATGCTTTTGTCGTCGCGACATGCGAGGAGGTATTCTTGAAGGCTGATTTCTTCTTGCGCTGCACTGGTATAGATCTCCGAGAAGAGATCAAAAACGTCGCATTCGCTCTTTTGCATCATGCTCTCCCGCGGCCGCTGGCTGAGACGGGGATCGCTGCTTATCGGCTCGCTCATTCGAATAAACGGCGTCCCATGCGCAATGTTCCCTCAGAGTACTCGCTTTCTGGTGATTCTCGAAGGGGTTGTTTCGATGAATGAAAAATCGTGACTGCGACATCACGAAATCCTGATCGGACCGGTGGTGGTGGGGCAAGAAGGTCGGCACGATCGACCTTCGCGAGGCCTGAAAGCCATGCTTGCCGCCCGCGCACGAAGAGTTGGTTTCCTCAGCCGCTGACTGGCGCGCCGAGGTGGTGGGAGAGGAAGGCCAGAACTGCATCCCGCATGGTCGGCGTTTCGGCGTGGCCGATGCCGGGCTCTGCAACCAAGGATAAGTTGCGCTCGGCGCCAGCCGCCCGATAGGCGGCGCGCGTTGCGGCATGGGCCCGCTCCACCGCCTGCGGCGGCGTCAGCGGATCGTCGAGCCCCACACAGATCAATTGTGGCCGCGGTGCAACGAGCCCGGCGATTTCGCCAGTCGAGGTCTCCGTGAGCAGACCGGGGATCGTGAGATAATGGCCGTGCAGATCGTGAGCGCCGGTTGCGACGAGCGTGGCGAAATCCGCATAGCAGCAGAGGTGGGCGATTGCCGCGATCCGCGGGTCGAGCGCAGCCAGGAAGTAGGAGAGGGTGGCACCCATCGAGATCCCGGTCATGCCGATGCGCGCGGGGTCGACGTCGTCACGCATTGAAAGCCAAGTGAGCGCTGCCTGCTGCTCGGAAAGCATCTGGCCGAAAAGGGTTCCGCCATACCAGAGGGCAGCCTTCGTCGCGGCGCTCTCTCTTACGATCGAGCGCTCTCCGAACGTCGGCATGTCGATGCACAGGGTAACGAAGCCGTGCTCCGCGAGAACGGGCCCAGGCGGGCTGAGCAGTGCCGGCCGGCCATCAAGCAGTTCGTTCGCGCCGATCTCGTAGCGTCCGCCATGGGCATGGGCGTAGAGGATCGCTGGTCGAGGCCCGTCGTTGACAGGTGGTCGTGTCAGAAAGCCGCGGATTTCAGCGCCGTTGCGAGGTGTGCGAAAGCGCAGCCTCTCGACGATGTAAGAACCACGATCCTCCATCACGCAGACATCCAGGAACAGTTCCGTATCAGCGAGACCGAGAAGCGTGCGCAGGCGCTCGGCGGAGAAGGACATTGGTGGCGCCTAGCGAACGAGCCAGCCGCCATCGACCGGCAGAACCGTTCCGGTGACATAGCCGGAGGCGGGTGCTGCGAAGAAGAGCACGGCGGTCGCGAGATCGTCGGGCGTGCCCCAGCGCCCCATCGGAATGCGGGCGGAGATCTGGGCGTTGCGATCGGGGTCGTTGCGCAGCGCCTCGGTGTTGTCGGTCGCCATGTAGCCGGGGGCGATCGCATTGACGGTAATCCCGCGCGGTGCCAGCTCGTTGGCCATTGCCTTGGTGAGGCCGGCGATGCCGTGCTTCGAGGCGGCATACGCCGGCACGCGGACGCCGCCCTGGAAGGTCAGCATCGAGGCGACATTGACGATGCGGCCGGCGCGTCCGGTCGAGACCATGTGTCTGGCTGCGGCCTGCGACAGCAGAAAGGCCGCCTTCAGGTTGACGTCGAGCACACTGTCCCAGTCTTCCTCGGAATAGTCGAGCAGGTCGGCGCGGCGAATGATGCCGGCATTGTTGACGAGGATGTCGATGCCGCCGAGGGCGGCCACGACGTCGCCGATCGCCGACGCCGCGTCGAAAGGCCTCGAGAGATCGACGGTCAGTTCGTGAAAGCGAACACCCGCCTCTCGTACCAACGCTGCCGTCTCCGGCATGGGCGTCGAACCGAGGGCGGCAATATCGGCGCCGGCCCGCGCGAGTGCCAGGGCCATGCCCTGGCCGAGGCCGGTGCGGGCGCCGGTGACGAGGGCGGTCTTGCCTGTGAGGTCAAACAGCGCGTTCAAGGCGAAGCCCCTTGTCGTTGAAGAGGTGTATGGGGGCAGCCGCGAGCGACAGCCTGATGTCAGATCCCGGTGCCAGGTCATGCTGACCGGGGGCGACGACCAGGATCTTCTGGCCGGCGACATCGGCATGCAGCACGGTTTCGGAACCGAGCGCCTCGACGAGCCGGATCTTGGCGGGAATGCCGCTTTCACCGGTATCAAGCGTGATGTGCTGCGGCCGGACGCCAAGCGTGATGGGTGAACCGGCTGCAGCTGCTGCGTCGGCGATCGGAACCTGCAGCCGGTGGCCGCCCTTCAGCGTCGCGACCGCCGTGCCGGCGCCGGCCGCTTCCAGCGTGCCTTCAAGGAAGTTCATGTGCGGCGAGCCGATGAAGCCGGCGACGAAGCGGTTGGCCGGCCTGTTATAGAGTTCGAGCGGCGTGCCGATCTGCTCGATGCGGCCGGCGCGCAGGACGACGATGCGGTCGGCGAGCGTCATCGCCTCTACCTGGTCGTGTGTCACATAGATCATCGTTGCCGAAAGGCGGGCGTGGAGGGCCGCAAGCTCGGCGCGGGTGGAGCCGCGCAGTTCAGCGTCGAGGTTCGACAGCGGCTCGTCGAGCAGGAAGGCAACGGGGCGGCGCACGATCGCGCGGCCGATCGCGACGCGCTGGCGCTGGCCACCCGAAAGTTGCCCGGGGCGGCGCTCGAGATAGGGCTCGATCTCCAGCATGCGCGCGGCTTCCCCAATACGCTCGGCGATCTCCGTCTTCGGCATGCGGGTGTTTTCGAGGCCGAAGGCGAGGTTCTGGCGCACGCTCATATGCGGATAGAGCGCGTAGGACTGGAAGACCATGGCGAGGCCGCGGTCGGCGGCCGGCACGTCGTTGACCACCTTGCCATCGATCGCGAGTTCTCCGCCGGTCGGCTTTTCCAGCCCGGCGATCATGCGCAGAAGCGTGGACTTGCCGCAGCCGGAGGGGCCGACGAAGACGACGAGCTCGCCGTCCTTGATATCCAGGTTGATGCCATGAAGCACGTCGACGGCGCCGAACGACTTGGTCACATTGGTAAGCTTGATGTGGCCCATGGGTGCCCCCTTATTTCAGTCCGGTGCCGGCAATGCCGGTGGTGATGAAGCGTTGCAGGAAGATGAAGACCAGGACGACCGGGATCATGGTCACGACCGTCATAGCGAGAATGAAATGCCACTGCACGTTCAACTCGCCGGAATAGATGCTGAGGCCGACCTGCAGCGTATAAAGCTCCTTGCGGGAGAGCACGATCAGCGGCCAGAGGAAGTCGTTCCAGCGCCAGACGACGGAGAAGATCGCAAGCACAGCGAGCGCCGGTGCCGTCAGCGGCAGGATGATGCGCCAGTAGATCTGCCACTCCGATGCCTTGTCCATGCGCGCGGCGTCGATCAGCTCGTCGGGGATGGTCAGCATGTATTGGCGCAGGATGAAGACACCGGTCGGCGTCGCGACCGTCGGCAAGATCACCCCCCAGAGATTGTTGAACAGACCGAGCGCCGAGACGATCGAATAGAGCGGCACCATGATCACCGAGAGCGGCACCATCAGGGTGGCGAGGATCAAGAGCATCGCGAAGGTGCGGCCGCGGAACTCGTATTTGCTGAGCGCGAAGGCGGCCATCGAATTGACGATGAGCGTGATCACCGTCGCCGTCACCGTCACGAAAACGGAGTTCCAGAGGTAGCGGACGAAATCGAAATGGGTGAAGGGCTCGCTGTAGTTCGACGTGGCGAAGGACATTGTGCGCACCGGCGTGCGCTCGGCGATGTTGACCTTGACGATCTCGGCCGGCTTCTCCGGTGAAACCATCTGGGCGACGATGCCGATGCGGCGAACCTCGGCGAGCACCTTCTTGCTGCCATCCGGCAGCGTCACTTCGTAGAGGTCGAGCGGCTTGTCGTAACCTTCGACGGTCGCCTTCTGCGTTACATAGGGCATGATCGTCGGCGGGAATTCGGCAAGGGCTGCCGGAGACTTGAAGGAGGAGCCGACGAGCCAGACGGCCGGACCGAACATGATGAAGAGACCGCCGATGAGCCAGACCCAGGTGACGATATCGGTCCAGTGCCAGCCGTTGCGGCCGCGACGTCGAAAGATGAATTCGGCAAGACGGCTCATTTTCGGGCTCCCTTCTTCTCGCCTTTGCGGCCAAGGCCGAGCTGGACCAGGGTGAGGACAACCAGCACGGCGCCCATCAGGATCGAGGCGGCTGCGGCAAGGCCGGGATTGCGCAACTGCGTCGCGAAGCCGGTCTCGTAGATGTATTGCGTGATATAGAGTGTGCTGGTGCCTGGGCCCCCGCCGGTCAGCACGTAGATCTCGTCGAAGATCTGCACTGCGCGGATCAAGACGAGCACGATGACGACGAGCAGGTTGGGCATCAGCAGTGGCAAGGTGATGCGCCAGAAGGCGCGCGCCGGACGGGTGCCGTCCATCTCGGCCGCTTCATAGAGATCCTTCGGGATCGCCTGCAGACCGGCAAGCAGGATCAGCGTATAGAAACCCATATGCGCCCAGATCGAAACGCCGACGGTTGCTGCAAAGGACCAGTTGCGATCGTTGAGCCAGGTGTGCGGCTCGAGGCCAAGGCTGTAGAGACCGAAGTTCAGCAGGCCCTGACGCTGCAGGATCCACTTCCAGATGAGGCCGACGACGACGGGCGAGAGCAGCACGGGGAAGAAGAACACCGCCCGCCAGAAGCTGCGCGCCATCAGGTCGCGGTTGAGGATCAGCGCCGTCACCAGCGAAAACAGGATCATCAGGGTGACCTGCAGCACCACGAACCAGGCGGTGTTGCCGACGGCGGTCCAGAAGGTGTCTTCGGCGCAGCTGTTCGGGTTGGTGTAATTCACGCAATCGAAGAGGCGCGCATATTGGTCGCCGCCGACGAAGCTTCGGTCGGGGAGGAAGAGGGCGGTTCCGCCGGTCATGGAATAGGCGAAGTTGATGAAGAACGGCAGCAGCACGAATATGCCGAAGATCAGCATGTTCGGCAGCAGGAAGAAGGTCGCCATGCCGCCGATGCCGAGCCGGCGCTGCACGAAGCGCAGCGGCGCATCGACGGCGCCCATCAGCAGGCGCACGGGCACCATGACCGCCTCGCCAAGGCGTGAGCCGCCTCCTCTTGGAACATCTGCCTTCATCGTTTGCTACCTCGCCACCGGTCGCGCTTTGTAGCGCAACGATCGTCGCCGGATTGTGATCTTCTGCCCGAAAGAGACGGGCAAGCGCTGCTTGCCGGATGTCAGCATTATGTAAGTTAATGCTTACATGTGTGTCGGCGGCTGATCCGACGGCATGATACGTCACACCGTCGGAAACCGGGTATCGATCGCCCGGATCAGTTGCCGCTATCTTTCACCTTGGTGGCGATATCGCTATCGATGCGCGTGAACGCTTCGTCGACCGTCATCTCGCCGGCAGCAGCCTGGCTGACGCGGGTGACGAGCGCGCCGTAGACGGCGTCGGACCAGAGCCAGCCGGGCAGCTTGCGCGCCTCGTCGGAGAGCGACTTGCTCGCCTCGACGAAGCCGTTGAGCGCCGCCTTTGCCTGGGGGTCGTCGGTCTTGAAGTCTAGCTCCTTGGCAAGCACGCCCTTATGCGCAGGCAGGAACAAGGTGCGCTCGGAGAACTCCTTCACGATCGGTTCGCTCGCGAGATAGTCCATCACCTTGGCCACTTCCTTCGGGTTCTTGGTGTATTTGACCGCCACCAGACCCGCGCCGCCGGTCATGCCGGTGCAGTTCGCCGGGCCGCAGGGACTGCCGGTCGCCACCCAGTCGAAGTTAGTGCCGATCTTCGTCGAGAAGTTCGGAACCTGCCAGGAACCGGAATAGTAGTAGACGAGCTGTCCGTTGATGAAGTCGTCGGCGGCGGCGCGATAGGTGGAGCCGGCGGCCGAAACCCAGACGTCCTTGCTCATCGTGCCGTCGGCAACCCAGCCGACGAAGGTCTTCAGGAAGTTCTTCGAGCCATCATCAAGCGGCGCCGGCTTGCCGTCGGCGCCGATATAGTTGCCGCCATAGGCAAGGTTCGGGCCGCTGAGGCGGTGACCGGAGCGGTCGAGCGCCATCGGGAAGGGAACCTGCTGGTTTTCTGCCACCTGCTTGGCTGCCTTCGCCCAGTCGTCCCAGGTCGCATCCTTGCCGGGGATCGCGACGCCCGCCTGGTCGAACAGCGTCTTGTTGGCAAAGCCGCCGGCAATCGTGATCTGGGTCATGAAACCGGAGATCTGGTTCGAGCCGTCCGGGCGCATCCAATCTGCCTGCCCGCCGAAATTCTCGTCCCAATAGGCGGCGTCGGCAACCAGCGGCCTAAGGTCGAGCCAGTGCTGGCTCTGGGCCTTGAGGTTGGTGACGCGGGCGATGTCGGGGCCGTTGCCGGCTTCGAGCTGCACCGGCAGCTGCTCCTTGACGACGCTGTAGGACACGTTGTCGAGGATCACGTTGATCCCGGGGTTCTCCTTCATGAAGCGGTCGAGCAGGTCCTTCAACACCTCGCCTTCGACGCCATCGGAGTACCACATGATGCGCACGTCGCCGGCCATTGCCGCCGTCGACGTCAGGAGCCCGACGGCGAGCGCCGCGAGCATCGTTCCGGTCTTCTTCATTGTCTTTCTCCTCCACTTATCCATACACGAGCTTCCTCCCGCTCGCTTGGGATGGCGCCGGCTTCCCCGGCCGGCGCAATTCTTTTTGCCTTATCTGGCGGCGAGCATGGTTGCCTCACCCGCCACGGTGAAATCCTTGGCGGCGATGGTGCGCCCTTCGGCTTCCGTCGAACCGTCGTTGCGGAAGACGACGCGGCCATAGTCCGGATCGTTGATGACGAAAGCACCGTCGGCGGTTTCCTCGACGGAGAGCCCGGCAAACTTCGTTTCCACCCCGGAAAGCTCTTCGGTTTCGCAAACCCGGACGATCCAGCGCGTCTTGTGGCCGGCCTGGCGCAGCTCCGCATGCGCTGACGGGCCATCGGTCACCGGTAACAGTTCGGTTGCGCCGATCAGGACAACGGCGCCACGGCCGCTGCGCGCAAGTGCCAGCTTGCCCTTGACCCTGCTCTCGTGGAACTCGGCGACCGGGAACCACGCATGGGTGAAGTCCGGCTGTTCGCTGACGGTCGCAAAGTCGAGTACGGCCAGCCCCCTGTACTGGTGGGCACGAGGGAGGGTGCCGCAACCACCCCAATAGGATGGCCGGCCGTACCCGAACTGAATGGTCTCGCCCGGATGGTTGATCCAGATCGCCGCTTCGGGGCGCTGGCCAAGGCGCAAATGCAGCACCGTTTCCTGATAGCCCCATTCGTTCCAGCGATAATGCGCCGCCGAGCCCATGGCGAAATGGCGGCCTTTGTAATGGTATAGCGCCGCAAAGCGGTTTTCGCCCTGGGCGAAGCGCCACTCCTGATGGGCTGCATCGTCCTCATGGCAGGCGACGGTGGCAAGCGCCTCAGGCACCACCAGGCCGTGGTCACGCAGGCAGACGGCAAGCTGCGGCAGTGCATGCACGCGGCGGCCGTACCAGCCCTTGCCCCAGAGCAGGCGCGCGACACCCGAGAGTTCGAGCGAGCGGCCGGCGCAGAGCGTGTGCTCGTAGGAGCGCCCCTGGGCTGCCGTCACCATGCCGTGATGGGCCGAGCGGGCGATAATCTCGCAGAGGCGCACGATGCCCTTCTTGGCGCGGTCGGCGATGTCGGCGTCGGGCGAGAGCGCTGCCAGCGCTGTCAAGCCTTTGAGGTCGATCGGGAAATAAGGCGCGGAGTTGAACTCCGCCATTTCCCAGGCCTCGAAATGATCGAGCCAGGCGCGGACGCGGGCGGCGCCGACGGCGCTTTGCTCGCTGCCCTTGCGGCCCGAGCGACGGAAGGTCGCCTCGGGGAAGAGGTGGCCGGCAAGATAGGCCGAGGTGTGGAACAGAAGCGCATGGTTTTCGGAGAAATACCACTGCACGTCGTTGCCGGGTTCATCCATCCAGTAGCGGAAGCCAAGGATCGCCTGATCGATGCGATCGCGCGTCTTTTCGCCGATATCCTGGCCCCATGTGGTGCGCGACCAGATGAGCGGCACCAGCGAGAAGTCGGCGCAGTCGTGGCAATCCTCGATCGACGGCAGGATTTCCTCGATCATCGCGTCGGTGTCGGTACCGCCGCGACCGCTGGCAAGCCGGGCGAAGGCGCGGACCGTGTCACGTTCGGAAAAGCCCGAGATCTCGTCGAGCGTCTCGGTAATGCGACGCGCAAGCGTCTCCGACGGTTTGCCCTGGCGGCCGGCGTGGCAGATCTCGACGCCAAGAGAGCGCGACGCAACGAAGCCGCTGGCATCAAGCGTGATGCGGAAATGGCGGAAATCGGCCGGTGTCTCTTCCGATGGTCCGACAACCAGCCTCTTGTCGCCGGCCTTCAGCACGAAGTCGTGGTCGAAGCGCTCGGTCGACATGAAGTCGCCTTCGACCGCGACATTGACTTTGACGTCAAGCGGCAGGGCGGCGGCGAAGAGAAGGGTGATGTCGCCCTCGAAATAGGCGGTCCGGTCGAAATGCATGCCGTCGAGTGCGGTCTCGATATCGGCGGCGGCCGCACTCGGGCAGGGAACGGGCAGCGCCACGCGCGCCGTCGGTCCCGAGAGATAGTCGAACTGGAAGAAATAACGCGCATCGCGTTCGGCGAGGTCGTCGAAGAAGATCGTCACTTCGTTTAGCCCGGCCTTGAGCTCAAGATCGAATTCGGCCTTGGCCTCGAGATTGCGGCTATAGGGCGCCGTCCAGCCCACCTCTGCGCCGTTCAGGAAGAGCACTGCACCGCCGCAGGTGCCCAGGCGAATCTTGGCGGTGCCAGCCGTGTCGGCCTCGATCGAGGTGCGGGCCCAGGTTGCAAGCCGTGTCGGCCGGAACCAGAAGCCGGAGAGGTCGAGCCGCGGCGATCCGAAGGGCAGCCACCAGCGGCGGGCCTCGAATGTGCCGCGCACCTGCGGCCGCTTGCCGCGAAACTGTTCGGCAAAAATCGTCCGGCAGGGGTATTCGTGCGGAATGAAGTTCTTGTGCTTGGTCAGGAAGAAGAAGGGGTCCATTTCGCCCTTCATCGGCTGGTCAGGCACGTCGAAGCGCTCCTCGGCAATCGTGCCGAGCTGCCAGTAGCCGACGGCCTGCCCCGCAGCGAGGTTCTTCTTCAGATGGAAAGTCGTATCGCTCATTTCAGCTCAGCCAAGGCTACGGGGGTGACGTCGTTGTATTCCTGGTTCTCGCCGGTCATGCCCCAGACGAAGGCATAGGGGCCGGTGCCGGCGCCCATATGGATCGACCAGGCGGGCGAAAGCACGGCGTCGCCGTTTGCGACGATCAGGTGCCTGGTCTCCTCCGGCTCGCCCATCACGTGGACGATGCGGTCTTCGGGTGCCATGTCGAAGTAGCAATAGGCCTCCATACGCCGCTCGTGCACATGCGGCGGCATGGTGTTCCAGGCGCTGCCTTCGGCCAGATCGGTAATGCCCATCAGAAGCAGGCAGGAGGGCATGACTTCCGGGTGGATGTACATGACGAGACGGCGTTTGTTCGAGCGCTTGACGTCGCCGAGCTCAAGCGCCTTTGCCTCCGCCCTCTTGATCAGCCGGTGCGGCAGATCGGCACCGGCGGGCACCGAGTTCATGTAGAAGCGGGCCGGGCGGTCGGCGGTCTCGCTTGCAACGACGATTTCCTTGGCACCGCGTCCGACATAGAGCACGTCTCGATTTTCGAGCACGAAGTTCTTACCGTCGACGGTGATCGTCCCGGTGCCGCCGAGATTGGCGATGCCCATCTCGCGCGCCGAAAGCAGATAAGGCGTGCCGATATCAGCGCCCGATCCAAAGGTGACGCTCTTTGTCTTCGGCATGGCGCCGCCGAGGATCAGCCGGTCGACATGGGTGTAGGTGAAGTTCACGGCGTCAGCTGCAAAGAGATCGCTGATCAGGAACTCGCGGCGCAGCCGCGCGGTGTCGTAGCCTTTGATATCCTCGGGGTTGGCCCCGTAGAGAACCTTCATCGTCATGCTGCCTGTCCTTCCGCGCCGACATGCTGCAGGGCTTCGGAGAGACACAGGATTGCCAGTGCCTGGCCATAGCCGGTCGGCTGAATTGGGATGTCCTTGTAGAATTGCAGGTCGTGGCCCATGCGTGTGCCGTAGGAGACGTTGAGCACGGTGCCGCTCTCGTCGATGTTGCGCATCACGACTTCAAGCGCGCGCAGACCGGCGGCTCTCCAGGCGGGCGTTCCATAGCCGAGCCGATAGCCCTTGAGCAGGCCATAGCCGATGCCGGCCGTCGCGGAAATTTCCTCATAGGAGGTCGCGTCGTCGAGCAGCGTGCGCCAGGCGCCGGAAGCGGCCTGCAGCGGCAGCAGTGCCTCGACCTGGGTAACGAGCACGCCGCGCAGGTATTCCTTGACCGGTGCGGCGAGTTCCGCGAGGTCGAAGAAGTCGAGCATGCCGGCGGTGATCCAGGCATTGCCGCGGGCCCAGCGGGCGCGGGCGAAATTGTGCCGGCCGTCGAAAGTCCAGCCATGGAACCAGAGACCCGACTGGGTGTCGGCAAGGTAGCGGGCATGCACGAGAAACTGCCGCGAGGCCTCGTCGACGAGTTCGCGCCGGCCGCTCGCCTGGCCATAGGAGGCGAGGAACAGGGCGACCATATAGAGCGTGTCGTCCCAGAGTTCGTTGTCGTTGACCTTGTCGGAGACGTGATGCTCGAAGCCGCCTTCCGGCGTCCGGCCCATTTCGTTCATCACCCGGTTTGCCCAGTCGTCGAGCAGCGGCTTCCAGCGGGGATTCCTGGATTTGGCCCAGAGAACCGAGAGGCCGAGCATCGGCGCGGTCGTGTTGACGTTGAGTTCCGGAAGCCCGGCCGCAAGGCGTCCTTCGTACCAGCCTTCGATAAGCTGACGGATGTCCTCGCGGCCGGTAAACAGCCAGAACTTGATCAGGCCATAGAGGCCAACACCCTGCGGCCATTCCCAGCTGTCGAAGCTGATGTAGTCGCCTGCGGTCCCGTCGAGGTTCGGTTCATCGAACCGGCCGTCATGCTTGAGACCGGTCATGCCGCCGACAAGACGATCGAGACCCGTGCGGATATCGTGGGCGTTGAGGCCCATGGCACTCCTCCTCCTTAAGCCGCTCTTCCCTCGGCTTTCTTGAGAAAGATAAAGGCACGATGTTTTTTCTTGCGCAATATGAAAATTTTTCCCAATATTGTGGCAAGGGAGGATTGCATGATCGCAAAACCGCTGCCGGGCAAACGCGGCAAGAAGAGCAAGCGCGTTCGGCTGGAGGACATCGCGGAAGCCTGCGGCGTCTCCTTGAGCACCGCCTCCCGCGCCCTTGCTGGCGAAAAGGGCGTACGCGCGGAAATCCGCCAGAAGGTGCTGGAAGCGGCCAAGAACGCCAACTACGTGATCCCGACGGCGGTCGCCGGTCAGAAGGTCATCGTGGCGGCGTCCAGTGCTGCGATGATCGACTATGTGCGCAATCAGTTCACACACTATGTGCTGGAGGGGCTGAAGGAGCGGGCGCAGGCGTTGGACCTCGAAATCGTCACTCGGCCGATTGCGGATAGAAGCGAAGAGCTGGCCGTGCTTGCCGAGGCAGAGGAGGACGAGCAGGTCGCCGGTCTGCTGTTTCTTACCATCGACGACGAAGGTATGATTGCCGCGACCCGTGGCTTCGAAAAGCCGGTGGTGCTCTTGAACAGCGACGACCCGTTCATGCGGCTATCGAGCGTCACGCCCTGCAACCGATCGAGCGCGCGGCTTGCGACCGATCACCTGATCGAGCTCGGCCACGAGCGCATCCTGTTTCTGATGCGGCCGGGGCGCCGTACGATTGAACGGCGCTACGAGGGCTGGCGCGACGGGCTGCTCGCGAAATGCCTGCCCGCTACCGACGACTTGCTCGTCACCGTCGAGGACTGGCTGCCGGAGCTTGCGATACAGGCGCTGACGCAGCGGATTTCGGAGCGGGGGCTGGATTTCACCGCGGTGCTCGCGGCCGGCGACAGCCTCGCCGTCGGCGCCATGCTCGGCATTCAGCAGAAGGGTTTTTCGGTTCCGGGCGATGTCTCGGTCATGGGTATGGATGATCTGCCGCAGGCAGCCTTTCTCAATCCGCCGCTGACGACGATGCATATTCCGATGCGCGAGATCGGCTCGGTCGCGCTCGACCTTTTGCGCGACACGCTCTCTGGTATCCCGGCGCCGCCGCGTCGCGTCGAACTCGCCTGCCATCTGGTGCTGCGGGCCTCGACGGCACCGCCGCGCGGCGCCTAAGCCCGCGGCGAAGTCGTTACGACAGCCAGGCCGGCAGACGTGCCGGGACGCGGCCCGTGAGCGCCGCTTCAACGCAATCAGCGAGGCTGCCGAAGCGAACGGCGCGGCCGGAGAGACCGGGGCCGTAATGGGCGTACTTTCCGGAATTGGTCATCAGCGCCCGCGTCTTCGTCGGGAACACCGGCTCCGAGATCGAGCACCAGCAGAGGTCGGGCAGCACCTGGATGCCGCTCGCCTCCAGTCGAGCCAGCAGACCTTCTTCCCGTGCTGCGGCGATCGCGTCTCGTCCGGCGGTCACGATCACGGCGACATCGCCATGCCGCTTGCGACCGTCGAAGGCCGCTGCCAGAGCGCGGCATTCTTCCAGCGAGGCATGCGGGCTGCCGATGGCGACGAGCTCGACTTCGGCAGGGCCTTTGTTGAAATGAACCCAGGCCTCGGCCATGTCGGCGCGCGTGATGGCTGTTTGGTCGGCATCCTCAGCCGCGGCACCTTCCGCTTCCGGGGTTACAGCTTCCACATGCAACATGGGGGCTGCGGATGTCGTGCCGAAGGCGGCGCAGAGCGCCTTCAGGTCGTCGCGCGAAGGCTTTGCGGAAGCGAGACCGCGCAGAAGTGGAATGCGGTCGGGCGCGGCCTTGCCGGCGAGGTAGCCGATCAGCGGCCAGAAGGCATCGTCGATACCATCAGGTAGTTCCGCGTCGATGACGCGCTTCGCCCTGCGCGGTTCGTCGAGATAGACGCCCGAGAGGGGCGCGCGGCCGGTCAGCGCGATGCAGAGGTCGAGAAAATCCGGGTGCTTTGCCGTGCGCGCGCCGAGCACAGTGTTGGCGAAAATGACGGCATTGGATTCCGCCCAGGCAATGGATTCGCCCGATTTCGGTGCGCTGTCGAGCAGATAGGGCGAACAGGTGAAGGTCGGGCGACAGCCCATGCGCACATAGGCGTCGGCAAGCTTAGCCGCCGGGTCGCCGAAACTTTCCGGCACGCCCTGCGCCCGCCAGTTGGCGCGGTCGACCGAGATCGCGTTCATCGTCGTCGGCACTCGGACCTTGGCGCCCATGTTCGCCATCTTTTCGGCGAAGGTGAGGTTGGCGGGGCTCGCATAGATGCAGCCGTCGATATGGCCCTGGACCACGTCGATGAGCTTTTCCGCCCCCTGCTGTGCGGCCATCGCGGAAATGATCCGCATCGCTTGCTGCACGGCGATGCCATCGCGGCCGTCGAGCATGGCGCGGTCGTCTTCGGTGAGGTCGAGAGCGGTCACTGCCGGCGGTTCGACCGGGATCGTCAGGCCGTCGGCCTCGATCGTCTTATCGTTGATCCGCGCGGACCTGGCTTGAGCGAGCGTCTTGAAGGCTTCGCGGGAAAGCCTGAGCACCGGCAAGGGTTTGCCAAACATCTCAGCCGCAATCAGTGCGCCGAGCGTCAACACGTCCTCGGCCTCCGAGAACACCAGCGCTGCCGGTGCACGGCCCGTCAGCGCCATATCGAGCAAAACGCCCGAACCGGTACAGGAACCGCGGCTCGACGGCATCATCAGGATGCCGCCGGTGAGACAGATCCCGTGCAGCGGGTGATGCACATCGATCACCACGCCGGTTGCCGGATCGACCCCGCCCCAGAAGCTCAGGGCCTCCTCGGTGGCGATGATGGGGCCATCGGCGGAGCCAGAGAGAATGCTGCGGGCGGAGATCGATTGGGTCATTTTACGACAAATCCATGGGCGAAGGGGTCGCGGTCATCGATGAAGATCGTGTTGATGCCGGTCATGCGGGCCCAGCCGGCGATCGAAGGGATGATGGCGTCGCGGTCGGCAACCTTGGTCGCCGCCTCGACGCGGCCCTTGAACAGCGACCCGATGATCGATTCATGCACGAACTCGTCACCGACCTTCAGCTTGCCCTTGGCGGCAAGCTGCGCCATGCGCGCCGACGTACCGGTGCCGCAGGGAGAGCGGTCGATCGCCTTTTCGCCGTAGAACACGGCGTTGCGCGCATGCGCCTCGGCCTGCGTCGGCTTGCCGGTCCACTGGATGTGGCTCAGACCCTGGATTTCCGGATGCTCCGGATGGACGAACTCGTACTTGGCGTTGAGGGCTGCGCGCAGCTTCGGGCTCCAGCCGACGAGCTCGCCGGCGGTATGATCGGCCATGTCGCGGAAATTCTTCTGCGGCTCGACGATGGCGTAGAAGTTGCCGCCATAGGCGACGTCGACGACGATCTCGCCGAGGCCCTCGACCTCAGCCGTCAGGCCCTCGGCATAGAGGAAGCCCGGCACGTTGGTGAGGCGCACTTCCTCGACGAAGCGGCCTTCCTGGCGATAGGTGATGTCCACCTTGCCGGCCGGCGCGTCGATCGAAAGCTTGCCCGGTTCACGCGGGGTGATCAGCCCGTTCTCGATCGCCATGGTGATGGTGCCGATCGTGCCGTGGCCGCACATCGGCAGGCAGCCGGATGTCTCGATGAAGAGCACCGCGACGTCGCAGTCGGGCCGCGTCGGCGGATAGAGGATCGAGCCGGACATCATGTCGTGGCCGCGCGGCTCGAACATCAGGCCGGTGCGGATCCAGTCGAACTCGCGCAGAAAGTGGGCCCGCTTCTCCAGCATGTTGGCCCCTTCGAGCCGCGGCCCGCCGCCGGAAACGAGGCGGACCGGGTTGCCGCAGGTGTGTCCGTCGATGCAGGAGAAGGTGTGGTTGGCCATGGTCGAAGCCCTATCAGAAACGTTGCGGCGAGAAGGATTGGATGTCGATTGCCGGCCGCTGGCCGGTCAGGAGTTCGGCGACGAGGCGCGCGGTTCCGGCCGATTGCGTCAGGCCGAGATGGCCGTGGCCGAAGGCGTAGATGACGCGCCCCGTGGCGCGGGCGCGGCCGATCGCCGGCAGGCTGTCGGGAAGTGACGGGCGGAAGCCCATCCACTGCACGCCGCCTTCGCTTTTGAAGCCGGGCAGGAAGGTCTGCGCCTTCTTCAGCATCGCATCCGAGCGGCGGAAATTCGGCGGCAGCTTCAGGCCGCCGAGTTCGACGGCGCCGCCGACCCGGATACCGGTCGAAAGCCTTGTGACGACGAAGCCGTGGCCGCCGAATGTGACCTGGGTGCGCAGATCGAAGGCGTCCTGCGGCAGCGTGGTGTTGTATCCGCGCTCGGTTTCGAGCGGGATACGTTCGCCGAGCGTCCGGGCGATCTGGTGCGAGAAGGCGCCGGCGGATAGCACAATCTGGTCTGCACGCCGTGTCTTGCCGGCGGACGTCAGTTCCACGCCACCCTCGACCGGCCGCAATGCCGTAACCTCGGCGCGTTCGATGATGCCGCCCTTGGCGCGGAAGTGGTCCGCGAGCGCGAGGGTATAGAGCTTCGGATCGGCGATCGAGTACCAGCCGGGCGTGAAGGTGCCATGAGTAAAGCGCGGCGCGAGACCGGGCTGGATCTCGGCCATTTCGGCCGCACCCATATGGCGGAATTCGATGCCGTGCTCGGACCGCGCCTTCCAGCCGGGAAGCGACGCCTTCAGTTCGGCTTCGCTTTCATAGACCTGGAGATTGCCTTCCTTGCGCAGCATCGGCAGGGTGCCGGTTGCGGTGAGGAAGGGTTCTAGCTCCGCCTTGGACAGGTCCATGATCGCGGTCTGCGCCGTCGTCGAATGCGCAACGCGGCCCGGCGAGCAGGCGCGCCAGAAGCGGAACATCCACGGGGCGATCTGCACCGCGTAGGCTGGCGGGACGCTCAAGGGCCCAAGCGGGTCGAGCAGCCACTTCGGCGCCTTTTTGAGGATGCCGGGAGAGGCGAGCGGCAGGATGTCGGTAAAGGCGAAGGCCCCGGCATTGCCGGCAGAGGCACCTGCGGCCGGGCCTTCTCGGTCGAGCACGGTGACGGAAAGTCCCCGTGCCTGGGCGGCGATCGCCGCGGAAAGGCCGACAACGCCGGCGCCGATGACGATGACGTCAGGCTGAGCTGCATCCTTCATGATCGGCTCAGTGCGTCGCTGCCAGGAACTTCTGGAGTTCCGGGTCCTTCGGCGCGCCGAAGAGCGCCTCGGGTGCTGCGATTTCCGCCATCACGCCCTTGTGGAAGAAGGCGACGCGGTCGGAAACTTCGCGGGCAAACTTCATTTCGTGTGTGACGCAGATCATCGTCATGCCTTCGGACGCAAGCATGCGCAGCGTGTCGAGCACTTCGCCGACGAGCTGCGGGTCGAGTGCCGAGGTCACTTCGTCAAACAGCATGTATTCCGGCGACATGGCAAGCGCGCGGGCGATCGCCATGCGCTGCTGCTGGCCGCCCGACATGCGGGTGGGATAGACGCCGAGCTTCTCGCCGAGGCCAACGTGCGTGAGCTGCTTGACGGCGTTCTCCTCAGCCTTTTCCTTGGAGAGGCCGAGCACCTTGCGCGGCGCCAGCATGACGTTTTCAAGCACGGTCAGGTGCGGGAAAGCATTGAACTGCTGGAAGACGATGCCGAGCTTGCTGCGCAGCTTGTTGAGGTTTGTTGATTTCGCGTGGACCTCGGTGCCGTCGACGAGGATGCGGCCGGCATCGATCGGCTCGAGACCGTTGATGCAGGTCAGCAGCGTCGATTTGCCGGAACCGGAGCCGCCAATGATGGTCAGCACCTCGCCCTTGTTGACGGTGAGGTCGATGCCTTTGAGAACCTCCAGCGAGCCGAAGGATTTGCGAACGTTCTGGATCTCAATCATTGGACCACCGTTTTTCAAGGTAACCGCCGAGCCGGGCGATTGGGAAGCTGATGAGGAAGTAGATGGCGCCGCAGATCAGAAGGATCAGAAGCGGCTCCTGCAGACGGGTGACGAGCACCTGCGAGGCGCGCAGCAGCTCGATCAGGCCGAGCCAGAGGACAAGTGCCGAGTCCTTCATGACGCCGAGCGTCAGGCCGATCCAGGACGGCAACGAAACGCGGGTCGCAAGCGGCGCCACGATGTAGCGCATGTCCTGCCACCAGGTCATGCCGAGCGAGCGTGCGGCGCGGCGCGTTGTCGGCGGCACCGAGGAGATGCCGCCGCGCACGATCTCGGTGCAATAGGCGGCCGTATAGAGCGACAGCACCACGCAGGATGTCGTGAATGGTGCCCAGCCGAGCTTGGCGATCGCCTGGAAGGCATTGGCAAGCACCAGCTGGATCAGCAGCGGCACCGAACGGAAGATGTCGAGCACGAAGGTGAGCGGGGCGGCCCAATAGGGGCCGACCTGGTTGCGCACGACGCCGAAGCTGATGCCGAGCAACGTGCCCGCTGCGACCGAGACCGCAGTGACGGCAAGCGTCATCAGCGCTCCCTGAAGGAGAAAGCCGAGATCAGCGAGGGTGAGGGCGGTATTGAACATCTCTCACCTCTCCTTAGTAGCGGAACATGCGCGCTGCGAGCAGACGGGCTGCCAGCGTCACGGCCTTGGCGATCAGGTAGTAGATCACTGCGGCGATCGCGAAGAATTCGAAGGTGCGGAACGAGCGGGCGTTCAGTTCCTGGGTGATGCCGGCAAGGTCGGTGTTCATGCCGACGGTAACACCCAGCGAGGTCATCAGGATTGCCCAGACCATCTGGTTGGTAACGGGCAGGAAGGCGATGCGCAGCATCTGCGGCAGCACGATATAGCGGAAGGCCTGCACCGGCGTCATGCCGAGCGAGCGGCCGGCGCGCGTCTGGGTGTCGGGAATGGCCTTGAGGGCGCCGCGGAAGTTTTCCGCGAGATAGCCGGCATTGTTGAAGGCGATCCCGGCGAGCAGCGCCGTATAGGGGCTCAGATGGATGCCGAAATTGCCAAGGCCGAAGTGGGCCATGTAGATCTGGAACAGTGCCGGCGTGTTGCGGGCGATCTCGACCCAAGCGGTCGCAAAGCCGCCGAGAATGCGATTGCCGGACAGGCGGCAGGCCGTCAGCGCCAGCGCCAGTGCCAGGCCGATGACCATCGAGAGCAGAGCCACCTGCAAGGTGACCAGCGCTCCATCGAGCATCTGCGGCAGGGCTTTTAGCGCCTGGTTCCAATGGAAGGTGTAACTGAACATGTTTCGTCTCGCCTCTTCGGAAACGAATAGCGGCGCGAAGCTACACTCCGCGCCGCCAGATGGACGGCCAGATTAGCGGTAAACGCCCTTTGCCGTAAGGTCCGGAAGCTCGCCGCCGACCCACTTTTCGTAGAGTTCTGCGTAGCGGCCGGTGCGGACCTGCTGGTTGATGAAGAGGTTGAGGAAGTTGACGAAGCCGTATTCTTCGCGGTTGGTGAAGAGCGCGACGTAGTCGGTGTCGAACGGAGCCTTGCCGACAACGGCGATGCCCGGGAACTTGCCGGTCTTCACGTTGGCCTGCGCAACGGTCGAGGTCGAAACTGTGGCGTCGATCTGGCCTTGGCTCAGAGCGAGGAAGACGTCGGCCTGGGTCTGGTACGGACGGAACTCGCCGGCGCCCCATTCCTTGACCTGTTTTTCAAGCGCGATGGCTTCGAACGTGCCGGCGGTGGCGCCGACGACCTTGCCCTTCATGTCTTCGAAGGACTTGACGCCCGACTTTTCATTGGCGGTCACGGCCATTTCGAAGGCGAAGTAAGGGATCGTCATGCCAACGGTCTTGGCGCGCTCAAGCGTGTCGGAGGTGGAGGCAACGCCGACGTCGACACGGCCCGACATCAGAGCGGGAATGCGCTCCGGGAACGGGGTCTCGACGATTTCGGCGGTGACGCCGAGGGCCTTGGCAAGGTCGTTGCAGTAGTCGACGTCAAAGCCGATCGGGTTGTTGTTCTCGTCGCGAGAACCCATCGGCGGGAAGTCGAGCACGACCGCGCAACGCAGCGTTCCCGAGCCGATGACGTCATCCAGCTTGTCGGCATGGGCCTGGCTGGTCAGAGCAGCGGCCGCAACGAGGCCGAGCGCAAGCACCGAAGTCTTCATTATCTCTCTCCCTGAAATGAGTGCCGTTTGACGGCTGGGGCACTATTCCGTTTTAGAGAGCGTAAATCAACAGAAAAATACAATTAGTATACAAAAAGTATATCATCATAACGCAGAACGCGCGCAGACATCCCATTTGTTTCGCCAAATGGGATGTCTGCGCAGCGATCTGTCGTGTCTCATACGTGAGAGCGAACTGCGGGCGGCAAGCCGCCCGCCCATTTCCTCTTCCGTTTTAGCCCTGGAAATCCTCGGGCAGCATGGCTTCCGGCATGTTCTGGTAGGCGACCGGCCGCAGGAAGCGGCGTATCGACAGGGTGCCGACGCTGGTCGCGCCGAAGTTGGTCGAGGCCGGGTAGGGGCCGCCATGGACCATGGAATCCACCACCTCGACGCCGGTCGGGAAGCCGTTGACGAGCACGCGGCCGGCCTTGCGCTCGAGGATCGGGCGCAGACGACGGGCGGTTTCGAGGTCGGCCGTATCCATGTGGATCGTCGTGGTCAGTTGCCCCTGGAATCCACGGGCAAGCTGTTCCATCTCGCTGGTCGAGCCGACACGGACGACGAGGCCGAGCGGACCGAAGACCTCTTCGCCGAGCGCATGGTCGGCGAGGAACTGGTCGCCGGTCGTTTCGAACAGGTTCGGCGAGACCGAGCGGCCGGAGGATTCGGTCACGAGCAGTGGCTTCACGGCATTGCGGCTTTCGAAGTGCGCCTGCCCATCGTGATAGGCCTTGGCGATGCCGTCGGTCAGCATCGTCTGCGGCGCCACCTTGCCGAGCGCTTCGACGGCGGCAGCTGTGAAGCGGTCGGCGTCAGCACCTTCGACGACCACGGCGATGCCGGGATTGGTGCAGAACTGGCCGGCGCCCATGGTCAGCGAGCCGGCCCAGCCCTGGCCGAGCGTTTCGGCGCGTGCCTTCAGCGCTTCCGGCAGCAGGAACATCGGGTTGACCGAACCGAGTTCGCCGAAGAACGGGATTGGTTCCGGGCGCGCGGCGCAAAGATTGAAGAGCGCACGGCCACCGGCGAGCGAACCGGTGAAGCCGACGGCCTTGATCAGCGGATGCTGGACCAGCGCTTCGCCGACCTGTCGGTTGCCGCCCTGGATCAGCGAGAATACGCCCGGATGTACGCCCGTCTTGCGGATCGCGGCTTCAACAGCCTGCGCGACGATCTCACCGGTGCCGGGATGGGCCGAGTGGCCCTTGACGACCACGGGGCAACCGCCGGCAAGTGCGGCGGCCGTGTCGCCGCCGGCGGTCGAGAAGGCGAGCGGGAAGTTCGAGGCGCCGAAAACGGCGACCGGGCCGATCGGCCGCTGGATGAGGCGGATCTCCGGACGCGGCGCCGGCTGGCGTTCAGGCAGTGCGGCGTCGAAGCGGCGGTCGAGATATTCGCCCTTCTCGATGTGGTCGGCGAAAAGGCGGAGCTGGCCGGTGGTGCGGCCGCGTTCGCCTTGCAGGCGGGCTTCCGGCAGGCCGGTTTCCTGGCTGCCGATCTCGGTGATCGCCTCGGCACGCGCCTCGATCTCGTCGGCGATCGCGCGCAGGAATGCGGCGCGCTCGGCGCGGGTCGAATAACCGTAGCTCAGGAACGCTTCTTCCGCGGCTTCAGCCGCACGGTTGACCAGCTCCACGGTGCCGGTAGCAAACTGATGGACCGGTCCGTGAGCGGGTGCTGATGCGAAGGTGCCCGCGCCGTCGAGCCATTCGCCGGCGACTAGGTGTTTTCCTTTGGGGGTGAAGGCCATCTGGCGATCCTTTCTCTCGATCCCGGAGTGCCTTTGTGGCAGAGGGGATAATGGCTGAATTGCACTTGTCGGATCTTTGTATACTATATGTATGCATAACATCAATCGCCTGACTGGCTCATCCGGATCAGGCGCAGCATTTGAGAGGGAGAGAGATGAGCGAAACCAACACCCTGACGATTTCAGCACTTTTCGAGCGCGTCGAGGCGATCTTCCTGAAGGCTGGGCTAAACGGCGTTCAGGCAGGCGCACTTGCCCGCGTGATCGTCGCCGGCGAGCGTGACGCCTGTAAATCGCACGGCATTTACCGCATCGAAGGGGCGCTCCGGACAGTCAAGGCCGGCAAGGTGAAGGCGGATGCCGTGCCCGAGCTCGATGCGCAGGAAGGCTCGGCGATCGTCAAGGTGAACGCCAAGGGCGGCTTCGCCAACCCGGCCTTCGAGCTCGGCCTGCCGGTGCTTGCCGAGCGCGCCCGGTCGCTGGGGATTGCTGCGCTCGTCATCAATGATTGCACCCATTTCTCTGCCCTGTGGCCCGAGGTTGAAGGATTGACGGGCGAGGGCCTCGCCGGCCTCGTCATGTGCCCGAGCTACGCGACGGTTGCGCCGACCGGCGGCAACAAGCCGCTGCTCGGTACCAACCCCTTCGCCTTCGGCTGGCCGCGCGAAAACAAGCCGCCTTACGTCTTCGACTTCGCGACCTCGGTCGCGGCCCGCGGCGAGATCGAGCTGCACCGCCGCGCCGGCAAGCCATTGCCTGAGGGCTGGGCGATCGATGCCGAGGGCAACCCGACGACCGATCCGGAAGCGGCCCTTGCCGGCGCCATGCTGCCCTTCGGCGGCCACAAGGGCTCTGCGATCGGCACGATGGTGGAGCTTCTCGCCGGCATCATGATCGGCGACCTGACGAGCCCGGAAGTACTCGACTACCTCGGCACGACGACGCTTGCGCCCTTCCACGGCGAACTGATCGTCGCCTTCTCGCCGGAGAAGTTCGCGGCCGGAAGGCCCGGCAATCCGTTTGCCCGCGCCGAAGTGCTTTTCGAGGCAATCGTTGGCCAGGGCGCCCGCCTGCCGTCGCAGCGCCGTTTCGCGGCGCGCGCCAAGTCTGAGGCCGAAGGCGTCGTCCTCAAAAAATCCGAGATCGAGCAGCTTGACCGGCTGCTTGCCCTCGGGATTGACGCTATCGCGTAGGCCGATACTTACGCGAACTGTACTCTGCTCGACACGCCGTCGAGGTCGTCAGACGAAAAAAGGCCCTCCAACCGGAGGGCCTTTTTCAATTGCGGGCCGATCGAACGATCAGGCCTTGCACTTCTGGACGGCGCCCGGGAGCTTGCTCCATTCGGCGTACCAGCTGTTGAACAGCTTGAACTGGGCTTCGACGTAGCCGCGCTGGCTGTCCGAAAGCACGTCGCTTTCGTTGAAGTGCAGCGTGTATTCCTTGTCGCCCTTCAGCACCATCATGTGCTTGAAGTAGAGAACGAGGTCCGGGCCTTCGTCGAAGGACGAGAGCACGGCGAGCGCCTGTTCCAGTTCCAGTGCGCGCTGGCGGGCGTCGACGTCGCCTTCGGCGGCGGCGCGCGACAGGTTGCACATGTGGATGACTTCCTTCGGCAGCACGCAGCCGATGCCGGTGATGGCGCCGGTCGCGCCGCAGTTGACGAAGCCGTGGAACACAGCCGTGTCGACGCCGATCATCAGCGAGACGCCATCGTCACGGCTGGTGATGTTTTCGGCCGCATAACGCATGTCGGCAGCGCCGCCGAATTCCTTGAAGCCGACGAGGTTCGGATGTTCGGCGCGCAACGCGAAGAACAGGTCGGCGCGGGTGGCAAAGCCGTAATAGGGGCTGTTGTAGATAACGGCCGGCAGGCTCGGGGCGGCCGAAAGAATGGCCTTGAAGTGGTTCTTCTGGGCGGCGACGACCGAACCACGCGACAGCACGCGCGGGATGACCATCAGGCCCTGGGCGCCAACCTTCTCGGCGTGCGCCGCATGGGCGACGGCCGACGCGGTGTTGACGGCGCCGGTGCCGACGATAACCGGGATGCCGGCCTTGACCAGGCGCTCGACGCCTTCCATGCGCTGCGCATCGGTCAAGAGCGGCCAGTCACCCATCGAGCCGCAATAGACGACGGCGGACATGCCCTGAGCGATCAGCTCCTGGCCCTTGCGCACCAGCGCGTCGAAATCGGGGGTGCGGTCTTCCTTGCAGGGGGTCATCAGCGCCGGGATGACGCCGGTGAAAATCTGAGCCTTCATCTGAAACTCCTCTCGGCTTTGTCTTCGGGGCAACGGCGCACGCGCGCCCTTGCCTTTGATCTAGACAATAGCCGTTTGTATTTTATTTGTCGACAAGAAAAATACAAAGATCTCTAAAGGGCGATATCAAGCTTATTATTGCGGGCAAAGAGCTTCTGTACCTGCTCGACGATCTGCTCGGCATGCGCCTTGCCGAGACGGTCCGCCGTCTCAATGTCGCGCGCTGTGATTGCAGCGATGATCGCCGCGTGCTCATCGACGAAGCGCTGCGGGAACTGCTCCTCGTAGGACTGGTAGTAGAGACGCAGGATGCGACGCCCCTCGTCGAGGAGCCGGCGGAACAGGCTGGTGAAATAGGGATTGCGGCCGGCCTCGGCAATCGCCGCATGGAAAGCGGCATTGGTGGCGATCATCGTCAGCGCGTCGCGCGCCTGGACGGCAGCGGCATAGTCCTCGTGGAAGCCGCGAATGATCGTCAGGTCTTCCGGACGGTGGTTCTGTGCCGCAAGCCGTGTGGTGACCCGGTACATCAGCACCAGGGCGTCGAAGAACGGGTTCAAGTTGAGGAAGTCGATGTTCGCTACCATCGTCGAGCGGTTGGGCAGCGTGTCGATCAACCCTTCGCCGGCAAGCCGGACCAGCGCCTCGCGGATCGGCGTGCGCGACATCTTCAGTCGCTCGGCAAGCTGCACTTCGTCGATCGGGCTGCCCGGCGGCAGCACCAGGTCGAGGATCTCGTCGCGCAGGAGGTCATAGACCATCTTCACGCCGGAACCGCGCTTGCGTTCGGGGATGGGGCTGTTGTCGGTGTCGATATCGGTCATCTCGGATTCCTTTGTCGACAAAAGAAATACTTGTCTCTGCCGTCGGGATCAACAGCTTCCGTGACAACGATTGTGCGAGGCTGACATTTCGAATGCACGCAGCTGTTGCTTTTGCCTTCTGTCCGGTAGGGCGCGAACAAGGGAAGATCACAACGCGCGGGCTTTGCGCTTGAGCTTGCGGCACGCAAAACGACCCATGCATTTCCCACATGGGAGCGCTGACTTTTGAGCGCTGCAACTTACCAAGGGCCTGAGTTATAAGGTGTTCATCGAAGCGAAACGAGGCGCCACGGACTGGCTGCCAGGCTTCGAAAGCCCATTGAAAGGGGGATCAAATGAACATCGCACGCTCCATCAACAACTGGCGCAAGTATCGTCAGACGGTCACCGAGCTGGGCCGCATGTCGAACCGGGAACTCCGTGACCTCGGCATCGAACGCGCCGACATCGACCGCGTCGCACGCACGGCCTTCGCCCGCTAAGGCGATCTACACAGACTGAAAATTTGCCAAGCGCCTGCATCCTCCCTGCGGGCGCTTTTGCTTTGTGTGGCTTCCCCGCGAACCGTCAACAATCGAGACACGACCAACGCCGCGCGCCTAGTCGGCGCGGAGAGGACGTCCTTTGCTTGACAGGCCTAACGGCTTCACGTGGAGCAAGCGAGGGGTATGTCGTGGACCGGCGCGCAAATTGGGGCATCTGACCGGACGTTTCTCCCAGGATAGCGGCCATGCCCCTCAGGTCATGGCCGCTGATTGGGAGAAGGAGCGTTCATGATAGGGGATGCCCGATCAGTCGAACTTCACGAGATTGAGCGCCGGGAGAGGGCCGCCGGGGAACTGGACGAGGTGTCCACCGACCGAGATCGCCCCAAGGTCGATGCCGAAGAAGCCGAGCCGGTCGATCAGCGCGCCGACCTCCGTCTTCGATCCGGCCTCATCGCCGGAATAGAACAGGACGCGGCGGCCACCCTCGGCGCGGGGATCGCCCGAAAGCAGATGCGGCTTGAGGTGGTTGAAGGCTTTGACCACGCGGGCGCCGGGCACAAGACCCGTGAACACTTCGCTGGAGAGCCGGCCATTGAGCTCCGCGGGCTTGAACAATGGAGCTTCGATCGGGTTGTTGGCGTCGATGACGATGCGGTCGCCAAAGTCCGGCAGGCCGGCGAGCGCCGCCGGAAGCTTCGACCAGTTGACCGCGACAAGGACGATGTCCTTCGACGCCGCTTCCTCGCGGGTGCCTGCCTCGATGGTCGGGCCGATATCCGCGACGACATCCTTCAGGCTGTCCTGGCCACGACTGTTGGAGAGCGTGGCGCGGATATTGTTGTTGGCGAGTGCCGTTGCGAAGGCGCGCCCGATATTGCCGGCGCCGATAATTCCGATGCTGTTCATGAGAAAAGTCCTTTCAGGATTTGATTGTCTGGAGGCTCAGGCGGTCAGGCCACCGTCAGCGACGATGTCAGCGCCGGTGACGAAAGCTGCATCGTGGCTCGCGAGGAAGGCAACGACGCTGGCGATTTCGGTGGGCTGGCCGTAGCGGCCGATCGCCATGCCAGGACCGACGATGGCGGCCACCGGGCCGTCCGCCGGATTCATGTCGGTATCGGTCGGGCCGGGATGGACCGTGTTGACGGTGATGCCCTTTGGGCCGAGGTCGCGCACAAGACTGCGATTGAAACCGGTGATCGCGCCCTTGGTCAGCGTATAGACCGAGGCGGTCGGGAACGCTGCGTAGCGCGTCATGGACGAGCCGATATGGATGATGCGCCCGCCGGCTTTCATGTTGCGGACTGCTTCCTGGGTGGCGACGAACACCCCCGTCACGTTGACGGCGATCATCCGCTGGTAGTCGTCGAACTGGAAATCCTCGATAGGGGCGTTCACCGCCATACCGGCATTGTTGACGAGGATGTCGATGCCGCCGAAGGTCGAGACGGTCTGAGACACAGCGCCCCGCACCGCCTCCGGGTTGCCGGCGTCAGCTTCAATGGCAAGAGCCTTGCCACCGGCCGCGTTGATGTCGGCGACAACCTGCGCCGCTCTTTCGGGTGAGGCGCTGTAGGTGATGGCGACCGTCGCACCATCGGCGGCGAGTTTCTTCGCGATGGCCGCGCCGATCGAGCGTGAGCCGCCGGTGACGAGGGCGACCTTGCCGGTAAGCGAATGATTGATGTTGGTCATTGTCTTCACTCCGATTGTGTTTCGATGGAGCAAAGATGGCCTGTTTATTTCCTTCCTATTAGCCAGTAATGTCTTGATCTGATTTCAATCAATCATTGAAGGTAATATGGAGACGTTGGCCAACCTCGAGAGCTTTGTCAAAAGCGCGGAAACCTCCAGCTTCTCGGAGGCGGCGCGGCGCATGGCGCTTACGCCTGCCGCCGTCAGCCGCAATGTGGCGATGCTGGAGCGGAACCTCGGTGTTCGCCTGTTCCATCGGTCCACCCGCAAGCTTGTGCTGACCGAAGCCGGCGAACGCTTCCTCCAGTCCATTGGCGGTAATCTTGACGCCCTGCAGGCTGCCATCGCCGATGCTTCATCTGGCGCATCCGAGCCGGCGGGCGTGCTGAAGGTCAGCCTCAGCCCTACCTTCGGCGTCACCCATATCCTGCCGCTGTTGCCCGAACTCCTGCGCCGATACCCGCTGATCCGGCCTGAATGGCACTTCGAGAACCGGCCGGTCGATCTTGTCGCGGAAGGCTATGACGTGGCGATCGGCGGAGGCTTCGACCTGGCGCCGGGTATCGTTGCCCGGACGCTTGCGCCTGCTCATATCATCGCCGTTGCCTCGCCCGCCTACATGGCGGGCCGCGTACCGCCCACCGATCCGGCCGGACTAGGACAGTTCGACGGGGTCGTCATGCGCTCGCTCAGGACCGGACGCGTACGCCATTGGGCGATGCGGAACTCGGCAGGAACAGAGATAATGGCGGTGTTGCCCGAAACAATCGTCGTCAACGACCCGGCGGCGATGCGCGAAGCGGCAAGGTTCGGCCTCGGTGTGGCGATGCTCGCCGTACCCGATGTCCTACCCGAATTGGAAAATGGCAGCCTCGTCCGCCTTCTGCCACATTGGTATTCCGACGCTGGGGCAATTTCGCTCTACTACGCTTCGCGTACTCTCCTGCCTACCAAGACGCGCGCCTTCGTCGATCTGGTCGTGGAGGGGTTCAGACGAGATCGGTTGGCTGAGCGATTTGCTGGAAGCCTGGGCTAACAACCGTTCATCCGCGTTTCTGAAGGAAGAGGCTGAGACGGCATGCAACATCTGTCCGATGGCATAGGGAGTTTTCCACCAAGTCGCCGGGTCCTCCCCCCTCACAGTGCAGAACGCTGATCGCCATGAGCTGCAAGGGATCGATTGTTAAAGCGAACGGCAATTATGCCGGCCGTCAGGCCGACACAGCGACGCATGTATCGCGTTATCGCCGTACGGGCGGCCGGCAACAGTCTCGGCCGAACCGCGAAATTGGCGAGGTGCAGCGAAAGCCAAGTCAAGCGGATTTGGGCGGCTCATCTGCAACGATCGATGCCCTGATTTCGTGAACATTCGGCCATCAGCGACCATGTCAGCTAAGGTTGGAAGCCGACATTCGCAGAGCGATTTTATTCACTTGCCAGATCGTGGCGGCTTCGACCCCTAGCCACTGGTCACTCTGATCGCAGCGCGTCGATTGGCAGTAGCCGTGCGGCCAGGCGGGCGGGATAGTAGCCAAAGACCACACCCACGGCCGCAGCAAAACCGATAGCCAAGAGCACCGGGCTTAAGTCGAAGATAATCGGCCAGCCAGCGAAAGTGCCGATCGCCGTTGCCGCGGCGATCCCAAGGAACACACCAAGGATGCCACCGAAGAGCGAAAGCGTCGCCGCCTCGATGAGAAACTGCGCGAGGATGTCACGCCGGCGTGCGCCGACTGCGAGTCGTATCCCAATCTCCCTGGTTCTCTCTGTCACCGTAACCAGCATAATGTTCATGATCCCGATGCCGCCAACGACCAACGACACGGAGGCGACGGTCGAAAGCAGTAGCGAGAGAACACGTGCGGCCGAGCCCTCGACATCTGCTGCTTCGGCAAGGTTACTCACCATAAAGCTGTCTTCCTGCCCCTTTCTCAAGCGGTGGCGCTGCCAAAGAAGTTCGCGGATAGCCAGCATAGTTTGCTCCGCCGAGGTCCGCTCCGCGAACTTCACAGTGATGTTGTGCACAAGGCTCGGATTTGCCCGGCTCGTTCCAACAAATTGCCGTCGGGCCGTTCTTAACGGCACCAACGCGACGTCGTCCTGATCGTCACCCCAAACACTTTGTCCCTTTCGTTCGAGCAGGCCGACCACGACGAACGGCACATCGCGTATGCGGATTGTCGCGCCGAGTGGATCCTTATCGGCGAACAGCTTTTCCCGCATCGTCGTTCCGAGCAGCGCAACATTGGTGGCGCGCTTGTTGTCCTCCGGGGTCATCTCCCGCCCCGCAATAACCCGCCATTCCCGTGCAGCGAAATACTCTGGCGTGATGCCGCGAAGCACACCCTGCCAATTGTCAGCGCCGATCGTAAACTGTACCCGCGCGTGTAGGAGCGGCGCTGCGACTATCACGCCGGGCAGCTCTGAGCCTATCGCCAGCGCATCTTCTTCGCTCAATCGCGGCGCCGCGCCGCTGCCGAGCCGTACGCCGCCCATCCTTGCGCTGCCCGCATTGATACTGATGAGATTGGAGCCGAGGCTGCGAATCCGCGACTCGATGCGCTCCTGCGCGCCGCTGCCGACGGCGATCATCACCACAACGGCAGCAACGCCGATCACGATGCCGAGTATCGTCAGCGAGCTACGCAGCGGATGCGAGCGCAACGATCGAAACGCTGTTCTGATGCTACTAGCCATTGTCGCCTGCCAACAAAAAAGCCCGACGAGCACCTGACTGCTGCTCACCACGATTAACCGGCCTGTCGTCCAGCACGTGTCCATCGCGAAATACTACGATGCGGTCGGCATGGGCAGCGACTTCCGGCTCATGGGTGACCATCACGATAGTCAGACCCTCGGCATTCAGACGGCGGAAGATCGCCATGATCTCCTGCCCTGTGCTGCTGTCGAGTGCGCCAGTCGGTTCGTCAGCGAGCAGAAGCAGAGGCCCCGACACCAATGCTCGTGCTATCGCGACGCGCTGCTGTTGCCCACCGGAAAGTTGCGTCGGCATATATTCGGCGCGCTCCGCCAGCCCGAACCTGTCCAGCATCGCAAGCGCGCGGCGCCGTCGCTCGCCTGTCGCCATGCGGCGATAGAGAAGGGGCAGTTCCACATTCTCGAGAGCGCTGGCGCGTGGCAACAAATTGAAGGACTGGAATACGAAACCGATCTTTCGATTGCGGATCGCCGCCTGTTCATCGTGATGGAGGCCGCTGACGTCCCTTCCGTCGAGCCGGTATCGGCCCTCGTTGGGACTGTCGAGGCAGCCGAGAATGTTCATGAACGTGGACTTGCCTGAGCCAGACGGCCCCATGATCGCGACAAATTCGCCACGCCGCACCTTGAGGGTTACGTTGTTCAGAGCCCAGACCAGTCGTCCTCCGACACGGTAACCCCGACGCAATTCCTCGGCCTCTATCAGGAAGCTGTCTGGCATCTCATTGCAACCGAAACTTGATGAGCACCGAGGAAGTGTCATCGTCACGACTGGCTGCGGCCTCGTATCCGGTGATCACCCGGTCACCTTCGCTGAGATCCCCTACCAGCACCTCTGTCGTGCGGCCATCTGTGACCCCGAGGCGGAGCGAAACCGCTCGTGGCATCGCATCGGATCCCAATACAAATACCTGGCCGCCCGTATTCCCACCGCTTGCGACGGGGTCTTCTGAAGTTGTCTGCCCAGCGACGGCGGCGGCCTTCCCAAGCTCACTACTTGGCCGGAAGCGCAGCGCGGCATTAGGCACCTTCAGCACATTTTCCCGTCTGGCCACGACGACGTTGAGATTTGCGGTCATGCCAGGTAACAGCAGCTCGTCGGGGTTCCGGGTGCTGATGACAGCGATGTAGGTAACCACGTTCTGCACGATCTGCGGGGCCTTGCGGATTTGTTTGACAGTGCCGATAAAAGAGCGGTCCTGATAGGCGTCGACCGTGAATGTCACAGGCTGCCCGACAGCAAATCGGCTGATATCGGCCTCGACCACGGAAGCCTCCACCTGCATTTGGGTGAGGTCCTTGGCGATGGTGAAGAGGATCGGTGTCTGTAGGCTTGCGGCCAAGGTCTGGCCGCCGCTGACAGCGCGATTGACGACGGTACCGGTGACTGGCGCCCGTATATAGGTGCGGTCGAGATCGATCTGGGCCTGGCGAAGCACTGCTTCCTTCTGTTTGACCTCGGCCACTGTGTTGGCGAGTTGTGCTTCGGCCATGTTCAGCGACGCTCGCGCCCCCCGAACCGTTGCGGCCTGCGAGAGTTCTTCCGCGCGGGCGGCACCTGCCTGCGCTTCGGCAGACTTATAGATGGTGTTGTCGCGCTCCCATTCACCCGCCGCAATAACCTTGCGTTCGGCCAACGGCCGTTTGCGATTGAGTTCCCGCTCGGCGCCGTCAAGCTCCACCTGAGCCCGCGTCGTCTGCGCCGCGGCCGAATGGTGTTTGGCGTTGGCGGTGTCAAGCTCCGCTCGAACCCTGTCGATCTGCGCTCGCTGTATTGCAACCTGTGTCCGCGCCATATCCAACTCGGCCTCGGCTTGAGCCAGTCTGGCCTCGTAGATCTCCGGATCCACCCGAGCGATGACCTGCCCCTCTGTCACGCGCGAGTTGAAATCGGCGAAAAGCTCCTTGATCCGCCCGGAGAGTTGAGAGCCGACCTCCACCAAAACCAGTGCATTGAGCGTGCCGGCCGCTTGAAGCGACGTTACGACATCTCCGCGCTCCACATTTTGCGTCAGATAGGCAGGGGTTTTGCTCCTGTCCGATGCCACCTTCAACGAAGCTGTCAGATCGCTGAAGGCTGATGAAATCTGGTGGAAAATGGCGAATGGAGACGACACCAAAGTGTGGTCAGGCATCGCTGTCGCACCGATTATCACCATCGCAAATAGAAGGGTGCGCATCATGACTTGCCCCGTCTGGAGCCGGGAGCGGGTGCTCCCGGCTCACACTCTGGCTCAGAAACGGCCCGGAGGCGGTCACCTCGCCGGCTTTCGACCGACACGGCTCTCTCCCCCGGCATCGTTCCGAGTGATTTACGTCTGTGCTATTGCTTCTTGCACTGGCCCGTATTGCCGGTGCACGCTTCCTCAGTCTTGTTGCCGATATTGCCCTGGCCGGAAGCCTCCTCCTGCGTGGCCGTTCCATTGGCATTGCCATTCACATCCTTGGTCGTCTCGTTGCAGACGCAATCCGGCGTCGAACCGGTCTTCGTGCAGGAGGCAACACCAGCCGCGCCGCAAAAGTCGGTGCACTGGTCTGCCGATACGCCGGGACACAGGTTCTGCGCTTGAGCGCTTCCGGTATCGAACAACGTGATTGCTCCAAGGAATGCTGCGACCGAGGTTGCAACCAATATATGATGTCTAGGCATGTCCTCCTCCTCTGTTAGCCAGAGTGGGATTGCATTGGCGCTGGAAAAAGGTCACCTCTGGCGCTGGCCTCCGCGCGAGAACCGCCGCTCCTCTCGGAACCGGCTGATGTCTATTGCGTGGACTGTTGGTCACGACTGAGACGCAGGATTGCTCAACTATGCGCCTTGCAAGGTTCGACCGAGCACGTGAGTTCCGGCAGCCCGTCATAAGAAGGCTGGATGGAAAGGAGGCCGCCCTTCCTGGTGCGTAACATACGCCCCCCTCTCCGGCCGCCACTTCTCCACGGTCGGAAGCAAGCATGTACTCCCGATTGTGCTTTAAACAAAGAAACTTATACTATAGATAAAGCTAATTCAATTAACGCTTAATAAATAGACATAGCTCGATTGGGTTAATATTGGACTCTTGCGTGAAAATGTCGACGGCGTGACGACGCTTGATGTGAAACGTTGCTTGGAGGAGGGCGGCGATGACGGTGTGCGCGACGATCGACTTCCGCGGATGATCCGGTATTGGATCTAGCGATTAGTCCACGTCCGCTTCGGCCGGCTTGGAAAATTCGCACGGCGAGAGTTTACGAGGCCAGCGCCCGGCTGCTGATATGATGAAAGACACCGGCAATTGTGCGGCGGACGCGGGAGTTGAAACCTTCGACCGAATTGACATGAACGGCGTCACGAACGTATTCGCGGCTGGAATGCTTCACGGTTTCATGCCTGGCATAGTTCTCGCCAAGGGCCATGAACGCTGTCGCCTCATCGCTCATCAAATAGGCGTCGGGGTCGATCTGCGCTTCGGCGGCGCGCGCCGCTGCACGGAGCGAAAGACCGGTCACCACCGCAGCACGCGCGTCACCGGCCGGAGTGCCGGGTGTGACGTCATCTGGTCGCTGCACGATCACCATGACAGGCGTCTTCTGGGTATTCGGTAGACCTTTTCGGCCGCGTCCAGGTGGTGGATCGTCCGGATTTATTCTTGCTCGCCCACCGAGATAAAAATGGTCGATCTCCACCGTGCCATCGAGCATGTGTTCGCGCGCTGCCATGAGACGCAGCGCGTGTCCCATCCGCCAGGCCGTCGGTTGGCTCACGCCCAGAGTCTCGGCCAGGCGCACCGAGGCCAAACCTTTATCCGACTGCAGCATTAGCCACATGCCCTTCAGCCAGACACTCAAAGGAAGCTTTGTGGAATGCAGCGGCGTGTGTGTCGTCACCGTAAACTGGAACCGACAATCACCGCTGGAGCACTGATAGAGACCCGGACGCGCACGTCGCTTGCCGATATCGCGCCCGGCGATCGCAATCGGGCAAACTCTCCCAGCCGGCCACACCATGCGGCGAGACGGTCAAACGCGGCGAGGCGGCGGAGAGCTGGATTACGAGCCATGTCGTGGATGCCGCATCGATCGCGGTGTCACGCAGGCTCCGCCGGGCGAAGACCGACCGCATCGATGGGGAGACACTGGTTCGCACGCTGATGGCGTGGATGCGGGGTGAGCCTCGGGTCTGCTCGATGGTCCGCGTACCGACGGTTGACGATGAGGATCGCCGCAGGATCGGCCGGGAGCGCAAAGCCCTGATCGAGGAGCGCAAAAGGCACGTCAACCGGATCAAAGGACTGCTCTTCAGTATCGGCGTCCGCGGCTATGAGCCGGCGCGTCGCGACCGGCGCGAACGCCTGGAAGAACTGCGGACCGGGGATGGCCGGCCGCTGCCCGCCCATCTCAAGGCGCAGCTGTGTCGTGAACTCGATCGGCTCGCATTGGTGGATGAGCAGATCAAGTCTGTCGAGACCGAGCGCGATGCCCTGTCTGCCGATGCCCAGTCTGTCGAGGTGGATCGTCCCGCGCTGCAGACGACGCTCAAGGCCATCAAAGGCATTGGCGCGGAGTTCGCCAATACCCTGGCAAGCGGGGGATTGTTCCGCCAGTTCGACAACCGGCGCCAGATTGCAGCCTATGCAGGGCTCGCCCCCTCGCCGTGGCGAAGCGGCTCAATCGATCGCGAGCAAGGGGTCTCGAAAGCAGGTAATCCGAGGCTACGGACGATGATGATCCAACTGGCCTGGCTCTGGCTGCGCCATCAGTCGGAATCGGCCTTGACGCGCTGGTTCCATGAGCGGATCGCGCGGCAAGAAGGTTGCGATCGTTGCGCTGGCGCGCAAGCTGCTCGTAGCCTTATGGAAATATGCCACCAGCGGTGTCGTGATCGAAGGAGCCGTTATGGCCAAGGCCTGATCGCCGATCGTTAATCACCCCCATCCTTGGAGCCTGAACGGCCCCGACGGATCCAGGCGAACGGACCGAAGCCCGCCATGGCTTCCATCGCCGCCCAAAAGAATGGTGCCGTTCTCCTGAGCCCCCGAACGCGGGATTATGGTGCAGCCGTCCCGAGCGGCGACCGGATATGAGGTGGTACAGGTCAGGCATGGCTTGCCGGTACTGGGAGTGGGCGCAGCTGGATACCGTCAACGACAGAATGGCCTTCGAGAATGGTGACGCCAACCCTTGACTTGAAACTCATCATATGAGGGCGGGTTGAACTCGAAGCTCCACACCGTTTGCGACGGTGATGGACGGCCGATCATCCTGCTCCTATCGGAAGGCCAGATGAGCGACCACAAAGGCGCCCGTCTCGTCCTCGACGCCTTGCCGCCGGCCTCTCATCTGATCGCCGACCGCGGCTACGACAGCGCCTGGTTCCGCGAGGAACTGGAAGCACGAGGCCTCGAGCCGTGCATCCCCTCGAGCCGAAGCCGCAAAGTCCCATACGCCTACGACACGGCCCTTTACCGTCAGCGCCACAAGGTCGAGAACCTGTTCGCAAAACTCAAGGACTGGCGCCGCATCGCAACTCGCTACGACCGATGCG